>JBBRGJ010000032.1:0-27890 GCA_038240835.1 Bacteroidales bacterium
GAGTGACGAGCGCGCATCCCGAATTTTTTTTAAAAATTCGAGGATCCTCGAAAAACAATAAAATCAAAGATTTTAAGTTTTTCGGGAAAGCGTGTCTGAAGAAAGTCTCGGGTGGAGTCACTTCACTTCGCCGCGGCGAATCAGTGGGACAAAAGAACGAATACAGAATACAGAATAAAGAATACAGAATCAAGTATTCCTAGTCTACCTAGCAAGCTGGTAAATAAATGCCCTTAGTGGTGAAAAAAAACCTCAATTAACCACTAAACCACGCAGACCACTAAGATTCACTAAGAAAACCCTTAGTGTCCCTAAGTGACCTTAGTCTACCTAGCAAGCTGGTAAATAAATGCCCTTAGTGGTGAAAAAAACCTCAATTAACCACTAAGCCACGCAGACCACTAAGATTCACTAAGAAAACCCTTAGTGTCCCTAAGTGACCTTAGTCTACCTAGCAAGCTGGTAAATAAATGTCTTAGTGGTGAAACGAAGGAAAAGGAAAACAGAAGTAAGCACTTCGAAAACGCCAAGTCATGGCAGACAGGATCGTTTCGATTGGTTCAACGCATCGCACTGCATCGCTTAGTGCCGAATATGTCCTTTACTCGAACTAATCACTATTAACCGATATCTGATTTTGTAAAGTATGAATTTACATCGTAAAAGCACTTGGACATGATTTTGAAATTGATTCTAGTTTTTGGATAAAACGCATCTATTAAGTAGATAGAGACCACCATGGAGATGATAGATCCCCAAATAGCGCCCACAGAGCCATATATTGGAAGAAGGATGTAAATTAGTGCAACATCCACCACCACTCCAATAATGCTGGTAAACATGAAATATTTATACAGATTATTGTTGACGATAAATAGCCCTTTTGCAACCCCAAAATTGATGAATATCAGTCGTATGGACATGATAGCCAGATACAAACCAGCTGCTTCAAATTCTGGTTTAAACAGTAAATTGATGATGTACTGACCAAAAATAATGCACCCAAGCATGATAAAAACAGAGACAATAAACATGATTTGATACACTCGTAAAAGTTTAAACAGAAACAGTTTTTCGTTTGTGGCTTTGGCTTTGGCCATTTCGGGAGCCACCGTGGTGAAGATAATCATTGGGATAAATCCAAAGAGAACGATAATTCGTGAAGCAATGGTGTAAACTCCTAATTCACTATCACCCAACCAGTCGCCGATGAATAGTTGCTCAATATACTGCTGAACGACCATAAAAAAAGCGGTGATAATCAAGGGCCAACTTTGGCGTAATAATCCAATTGCTGTTGATTTTTCTATTTTCCATAAGCCAATCTTTTTTCCACTTTTGTGATACCAAAACACCATCAACCCAGCACCAATGGCAAATTCGATAAACTGAGTCCAAACAAAAGCCATGATAGAGAGCCCTTGCAAGATAAAAATCACCTTTAATGCTGATGTAAACAGGTATCCAATGCTTTTGGATAGCACGGTATTTTTGGAAATTAAGTGAGTTTGATTGAAAAAATCGATGGAATCGAAGGCTAGAAATATATTAGAAGAGGCTGTAATTAGGACAAAGTAGAAGAGTTCAGGCTCGTTCGGGCGAAGGAATAGGATTGCAACCGAGGCGATGATGGTGAGTAAAATTCCTCCAAATAATTTTAGCGTAAACGTAGAACCTAATATTTTATCTGTTTTCTGTGGAAACAACACCATCTCCTTCACCACAATGGCATCCAACCCCAAAGCAGCCAAGGGCGATAAAATAGCGACAAGAGCAATGGCATAATCCCAAGCTCCTTTTTGAATAGAGCCCAAATAGTTCCACATCCAAATATTCACACCCATCACCACAATAATCTTCAGAAACTTATCCGCAAGCAGCCAAGCGAAATTGCCTGCCATTTTGCGCATTCCTTCTCTGCTGTTTAGTTTGTTCAGAATAATATTTGGTGTAATCTTCTTTAACATTGTATGTGGTGAATTACCGCTGGTTGATTTTTAAAATTTTATCTTTTTAATTCGATTCATGTTCCTCAGAATCAAACCTTGTTTGTGAAGTACAGTCGCCGATGGTTTGTTTGGAAAATAAATTCGTGGGTTTGGGTAACAGGCGGTAATCATGGCCGCTTCGCTTTTGGTTAACTTCTCCGCACTCTTTTTATAATATTTTTGTGCAGCTGCCTCTGCACCATAAACTCCATCGCCCATCTCAATTACGTTTAGGTAGACTTCCATAATCCGTTCCTTCGACCAAAATGTTTCGATAAGTAGGGTGAAATAAGCCTCTAATCCTTTTCGAAACCAAGATCTTTTGGGCCACAAAAAAACATTTTTGGCCACCTGCTGCGAAATAGTACTTCCCCCTCTAACCGATTTGCCAGATGTGTTTTTCTCCATCGCATTTTCGATGGCATCAAAATCAAATCCACTGTGATTCATAAACTTAGAATCTTCGCCACCCACAGCAGCCGTCACCATGTAAGAAGAAATATTATCCAAGGATTTCCAACTTTTATCAATGGTGCTGCCATCCTGAAATTTCCGAATCACCATCAGCGGAGTGATGGGAGGGTTTACCCATCGATATAAAATAGTGGTAAATATAGAAAATATAAATATTCCCAACAGTACATAACCAGATATCTTTAATGCTTTCTTAAACCCCTTGTTATTCGAGGATTTGCTAGCAGGTTTCTTCTTTTTTACAGCCATTTATTCATCGTATTTAAACACAAAATTAATAAATATTCTCGTATTATTGGATTTAT
The DNA here is from genome assembly GCA_038240835.1 of Bacteroidales bacterium. GTDB lineage: Bacteria > Bacteroidota > Bacteroidia > Bacteroidales > WCHB1-69 > JBAXTE01. Next base: position 2,768 of record JBBRGJ010000032.1, read on the forward strand.
ATTTAGGAAACCTCTTTTTAGGAAAACTTTGTTGGGTTTTTACTCCGATTTTTTAAACCACAGAAGGAGGAAAGTAACGGGTTCCTAAAAATAAATCCGCAAACTGGCGGATTGTGATTTTTCGAGGATCCTCGAAAAAAAACGAAATCATAGATTTCAATTTTTTCGGGAGTGACGAAGTAACGTGGTGACCGCAAAGCGACAATGCGCAAGCGAGTCCAAGTAAAGTGATACCGACGCGAAGCAAGACGAGCTTCGCTCCGTTACCCCGTTACCTCTTTTTTCCCTGCACCCTGCACCTTTTTACCCGTCACCTCTTTCCAGACTCGCTTTGCGCCCTCGGCTACTCAGCCACTTCGCCACTCGGCCACTTCTTAAAATCTCTTATAAATCCCCCTTTTATGAACTATATGAAATAAAAAACACTCTTTAGATACTATATTTAATAGAAAAACGTTACAATTATCATTTTCAATCAAAAAAAAATTGTAATTTTGCAACATGCAACACAAAAAACTACTAATAATCATCATTATACTTGCCGTTTCGTTTGTTGGCTGTAATAAATATCAAAAGGTATTAAAAAAAGCTGATAAGGAGACTAAACTAGCCACAGCTCTTGAGTTGTACGAAAAAGCTGACTATGTTACTTGTTTGCAATTCTTAGATCAGATTATTCCTCTTTATCGTGGAACCGACCAGTCGCAAAAGCTTTTTTACATGTATCCCAACTGTTATTACAAAAATGGCGATTACATCATGGCGGCTTATCATTTTAAGAATTTCATCAAATTGTACCCAAACTCGCCACAGGCTGAGGAAGCTACATTTTTAGCCGCTTACTGTGCTTACCTCGATTCTCCAGAATCTAGTTTAGAACAGACCAGTTCATCCATAGCGATTGAAGAGTTACAGACATTTGTGAACAAATATCCACAAAGTGAAAAAGTGGAGCAGTGTAACCTATTAATGGATGAATTACGTCAGAAACTGGCTAAAAAGGAGTACGATATTGCACTGACCTATTTTTATATAGAAAGCTACCAAGCGGCTCATATTTCGTTCACAAATATGCTCAAAGAGTATCCCGATTCAAGATATCGTGAAAGTGCTATGAGTTTTATGGTAAAAAATATGTACCTTTACGCTCATAATAGTGTAGATGCAAAAAAAGAGGAGAGGTACAGACTTTGTGCTGATCTTGCAAATCAGTATGTTGCTTCTTTCCCTAAGGCTTCAAATCTCAAAGAGATTGAAAATTATATCAAACTATCGAATAATAAATTGTTAACATATCAAAAGTAATATTTTTTGACCAATGGATATTAAGAAATCAAAAATCGACACGACAGCAGTCACCCGTAATCTTAATGATTTAGACGCACAAACTGGTAATATCTACGAATCTATCGTTGTGTTATCTAAAAGAGCTGACCAAATTTCAATTGAATTGCGTGACGAATTACACGAAAAAATTAAAGAATTCGCTAGCGTAAACGATACGTTAGAAGAAATCTTCGAAAATCGTGAGCAAATTGAAGTAACTCGTAGCTATGAGAACATGCCTAAGTCTACTCTTATCAGCATCAACGAGTTTACAAAGAATAAAGTGTATTACAAGAACCCGAATAAAGTAATCGGAAAATTCTAAAAATAGAATACAATGGCCAGTAGAGGGAATATCCTTATAGGCATTAGTGGAGGGATAGCAGCTTATAAGTCGCTATCTCTCATTCGTTTATTTGTGAAGTCCGGTTTTAATGTGAAAGTCGTTGCTACGCAAAATGCACTGCAGTTTGTGACTCCGCTCTCCATCGAAACCCTCTCCAATAATAAACTCTATACCGATGTGTTTGATTCTCCCGAAGAGTACAGTACCGAACATATTTCTATTTCCGATTTTGCAGATGTTTTTATTATTGCTCCTGCTACTGCCAATGTGATTGGTAAATTTGCCTCTGGCATTGCCGATGATGCAATTTCAACTACGTTTTTGGCGTGCAACAAGCCTGTATTTATCGCTCCTGCAATGAATAACAGAATGTATCACCATCCGTTGGTGCAAAAAAACATCGATTCTTTGAAAAATATTGGTGTCCACTTTATCAATCCTACGTCTGGCGATTTAGCGTGTGGCTATAAAGCGGAAGGACGAATGGAAGAGCCAGATGTTATTTTTAATAAAGTGGTCGCTTTTTTAAATCAATCGCAGTCACTTGCTGGAAAAAAGGTGATGGTTACCGCTGGGCCAACTGTAGAAGCTATTGATCCTGTGAGATTTATCAGTAATCACTCTTCTGGAAAAATGGGAATTGCCATTGCATACAACCTCGCTCAAAGAGGCGCTGAGGTAACCCTCGTTTGCGGTCCAGTGACTGTTTCGACCAATTCTTCGGTGAAGAGAATCGACGTGACTTCTGCCTCCGAAATGTTGGAGGTTTGTACAAAATTGCATCCATCCATGGATGTCCTTGTGATGGCCGCTGCCGTTGCCGATTATACGCCCGAAATGGTTGCCACAAGCAAAATTAAAAAGTCGGAAAACAATCTTTCAATTGCTCTTAAAAAAACCAGCGATATCTTGAAAGTTTTGGGAGAAACTAAACAACCACACCAATTGCATGTGGGGTTTGCATTAGAAACAGATCACGAAGTGGCTAATGCGCTGGACAAACTTTCTCGGAAAAACTTGGATTTTATTGTCCTGAACTCGCTCAACGATAAAGGAGCTGGTTTTGGCGGAGATACCAACAAAATTACGATCATTGATAAACATCAAAATACATCCGTTTTCCCCCTTAAATCGAAAGATGAAGTGGCAAATGATATTGTAGATTACATCGAAAAACAGTTAAAATAATTATTATGGCAAAGCGAATATTTATCATCTTTTTTATCCTTGGATTGTCTTCACAGACCATTTTCTCGCAAGAGTTCTTGTGCCAAGTGACTGTGAATACTCAAAAAATTCAAAGTTCGGACAAACATAAATACGAAAGTCTGCAAAAAGCGCTGTATGAGTTTGTGAATAATCGCAAATGGACCAACTATCAGTACAAAAATGAAGAACGTATTGAGTGTAGCATTTTGTTTACCCTCGACGATCCAGGTGCTTCGGATGAGATGAAAGGTACGTTGAATGTTCAAATGCGCCGCCCTATTTATAAAACTTCCTACAATACAGTTTTACTCAATTACATCGATAAGGATATCCAGTTTACCTATACCGAAAACGAACCGCTGGATTTTGTCGATAATACATTTGTAAGCAGTCTTACTTCTATTGTGGGCTATTATCTGAATATCTTTTTGGCCTTAGATGCCGATTCCTACTCAATGAAAGGGGGAGGAGAGTACTTGACCAAAGCAAATACCATTGTAAACCTCTGTCAGAATAGAGCCGAAAAAGGTTGGAAAGCTTTTGAAAGTCAACGAAATAGATTCTGGTTGGTTGAGAATATCCAAAATGGTGCTTATTCCAAAATTAGAGAATTTTGGTACAAATATCACCGATTAGGACTGGATGTAATGTCTGATAATGTCGAAAATGGCCGTCAAGCAATTACCGAAAGTCTCGAACTTCTTCAAATGCTAAATCGTGAGAAACCGGGTCTGTTCTTTATTACTTTAATTGTTCAAGCAAAAGCGGACGAAATAATTAACATATATTCCAAAGCATCTCCCCAAGATAAATCAAAAGTTACCGGCATTATGCGTGAATTAGATCCTGCAAATGCGTCTAAGTATCAAGTAATTATGACTAGCAAATAGTTGATATGTTATCCAAACTTACCGTCGAGAATTATGCCCTAATCAAACAGTTAGAAATTGATTTTTCGAACGGGTTTAATGTGATTACTGGCGAAACGGGTGCAGGTAAATCCATCATTGTGGGCGCTATGTCCATGCTATTTGGTCAGCGTGCGGATGCAAATGTGCTGATGGATACGACTAAAAAATGTGTCATCGAAGGAACTTTTAATATTGCTGGAATCTCCTTGCAACCTCTTTTCGAAGAACACGATTTAGATTATGATCAAACGCTTATCATCCGAAGAGAGATAACGCCGCAGGGAAAATCTCGCGCATTTGTCAACGATACTCCCGTGAATCTTTCGATCCTTAAAATGTTTGCAGAGAAACTCATTGATATTCACTCTCAACATCATAGTTTATTACTCAATGAAAGTTCTTTTCAACTAAATTTAGTCGATCAATTTGCCTCCAATCAACAGCTTTTAGCTGCTTATGCAAAATCCTACTTGCAATACGTAGAGACCAAAAAGCGATTAGAAATTCTGATTGCATCGGAACAGCAATCAAAAAATGATCGGGATTATTTTGCCTTCTTATTCGACGAAATATCGGAACTCAATCCTCAACCCAACGAAGAGGAGCTTTTGGAAAAAGAGATGAACTTCCTTACCCATGCCGAAAGCATTAAGAGTGTGATGTACCAAGTGAATTCTCAATTGAGTGACCATGATTTTGCAGTGTTAAATCAACTTGCGGATCTCAAAACTTTACTCCAACCTCTGCAATCCGTTCACTCGCTCTCTGCCGAACTTAAATCACGCATCGATAGCTGTTACATCGAACTTAAAGATATCTCCACAGAGGCCGCTTCTATTGCTGATGACGTCTCCTTTGACTCCAATCGGTTGCAAGAAGTTACCCTGCGATTGGATGCGCTTAACAAACTGTTCCTTAAACATCGGGTGGCAACGGCGGATGAAATTCTGACAATTGCTCATGACTTAGATGAAAAACTGTTGGCAATCTCCAGCTTAGATCTTGAAATTGAAAAATTAACGAAGTCGCTTGCCAATATCGAAGAGTCGTTGAACAAAGATGCTCAATCGCTTAGTAGTTCTCGCAAAAAATGCCTTCCCTCCATGGAGAAAGAGATTGTGGATGTGTTGGTACAACTAGGAATGCAAAATTGCGAAATTATTGTACAAATAACGCCCAAATCAAACTTTTCGATCAATGGTGTGGACGATGTTCAAATATTATTCTCCGCCAACAAGGGACAACAACCTCGTCCTCTCGAAAAAGTAGCTTCTGGTGGCGAAATTTCTCGACTGATGCTTGCGGTAAAATCACTTATTCATACTCGAAATTTGATTCCCATTGCCATCTTTGACGAAATAGATACGGGCGTTTCTGGAGATGTAGCTGCTAAAGTGGCAAATATTTTGGCTAAAATGTCGGCAAGCATGCAAATCATTGCCATTAGCCACCTTCCTCAAATTGCGGCAAAAGCAGATACGCATCTTTGGGTGTACAAAGAAATTGAGGACGATAAAACGAAATCAAACATCAAAAGTTTAAATACCACAGAACGCATCAACGAAATTGCACAAATGATTAGTGGCGAAAAAATCACACCGGCTGCCATCGAAACGGCAAAAGCTCTGCTGAGCGAAATCTAAAACTTCAAAACCTTTAAAATTTGAATCCCCTGGCGGGTGATCACTTTTATAATCAGCAATTGTGAACTTATATTGGAAAGATCAAGGGTGTTGTTTTGAATTTCACTCTTTTTGAAACTACCTAATTGTCTCCCTAAAAGGTTTGTAATTTCAATTTGTTCAAAATCTATTTCCGATAATCCATCAATGGTGATTTGGTTTTGAGTTGGGTTTGGGTAAGCAACTAGATTTTTTAGCTCACTAAAGTTTTTCACCGAAGTAAGATGAGTCGGATCGGTGACAAAGGTGAGCGCATTGGTTGTTTTTACGACCAGAATATTACTGTTGAAATTTCCAAAAAAAGTACTTGATCCGCAAAGAATTAACCCCGAATCGGAGGGAGTGTAAACAATTTTTGAAACAATATCTTCACTCACCTGTCCATAAGTTGTCGACCATAAATACCATGCATCTTGGGTTAATTTGAATATGGAGATGTCATTTCCGCCCATTCCAAAACTTTTAGTGACTCCCGTTGCATATAAAAATCCCTCATCGGTGGATGTGATGGAAGTAAATTCATCATCATTTGTGCTTACTCCATTAAAAATTTCGTGCCTAATATAATCACCGTTGCTGGCTAATACGTAAACAAAACCATCTTTTTTGGTGACAGAGTCATACTTTTCTGATACTCCGCAAAAGACGATGTGATTGTTGATTCCAGATGTGATGCCAAACGAATTGCTCTTTGCAAGATCTATCGAAAACTCTTTTTCCCAATGGATTGTGCCATCCATTTTGATGGAAGTCACAAATGCATATTCGAAAAGTGAATCCTGAGGCTGATAGTAGCCGGTATAGACAATTTCGGAATCTCCTCTCACCATCAAGTCATTTATTTCGGAGTTACTGGCATGGAAAAAAGTGTTCAAACTATCACCATCCAAACTTAAAATCGTGATGGTTCCTTGTGGATAACCAAGATTGTTGGAGTAACTGTTTCCACTTACCACCACTGTAGTATCGGATGATGTTATGGAAGTAGCAAAATCCCAAGAACTTCCTCCATATATTGTTGTTTTTTGCAACACCAATGCCGTGTCTAAAATGGATAAAAAGCAGTCGTAATCGTGGGTGGTGGTGTTTTGAATGGTTCCGCAGACATACCACTTATTGTTTTTAAAAGTAAATTTTGACGCAGAAACTATGTCATTATTTTCGTTGTTCAAAAAGCCAAATTTTTTTATTGAGCCTACCGAATCTATCCTTAGCAGCATCGGAGTGCTGTTGGAATTATTGAGTCCGCTATTTGCCAATATCACATAGTCGTTGCCCAAAATTGATATATCTTTTCCATAATTATAGTCGAAATGACCATAGGTTTTAGAAAATATTTGTTGGCCAATAGCACTCCATCCACTCAAGAGGATAAGCGTACTCAAAATTGCAAAAAACAGACTTCTTTTATACATTTTAATTTGGGTTTTAATCGATGATCGCTCTCCTTATTTTGACAAGTCTTTCTAACAATGGTTTCATTAATTCCAATCGTAACATATTTGCACCATCCGAGAGTGCTACTTTTGGATCAGGATGTGTTTCGATAAATAATCCATCAAATCCTGTTGCAATTCCTGCCGAAGCGATGGTGGTGATTAAATCGGGTCGTCCTCCGGTAACTCCGCCCACTTGGTTGGGCTGTTGCAGCGAGTGAGTGACATCCAGTATGGTGGGACAATTATTTTGTTGCAGCGCCATCACACCTCTGTAATCGACCACTAAATCTTGGTAGCCAAAAGTGGTCCCACGCTCGGTGAGCATTACGCGCTGATTTCCTCTATTTCTAATTTTATCAACGGCAAATTTCATTGATTCGGGCGATAAAAATTGACCTTTTTTGATGTTGACATACAAACCTGTATCTGCCGCTGCTTCCAAAAGATCCGTTTGGCGGCATAAGAAAGCGGGAATTTGCAATGCATCTACATACATAGCGGCCATGGTGGCCTCCGATGCGGTGTGAATGTCGGTAATGGTAGGCACATTGAGCACTCGGCCAACTTCTGCAATTAATTCCAACGACTGCTCATCACCAATTCCGGTAAACGAGGTAGCACTCGATCGATTAGCCTTGCGATACGAAGCTTTAAAGATAAATGGAATCTCTAACTCTTCGCAAATGGATTTTAACTGCTTGGCAATCTCCATCGGCATTGTCGAATTTTCAACCACACAAGGTCCTGCGATTAAGAAAAATGGATTGTTAGCGTATTGAGCCAACTTGGTAAATGGATGAGATAAAAATAATGGATGCATGTAATGTTCTGTTTTTCTGTTCGTATGCAAATATAACTTTTTTTAATCAGTGGGACAATAAAAATTATTTTTTTGTAAAATAATATTATTCAAAAATAACACCTTCAACAAAAACCACCTAAAGCTCTGAGATTCCTCTCTTCACTACGTTTCGTTTGGAATGACAGTATTGTCTAGTTTTATGGAAGATTTAGAGGGGATTAAAAGAGTGGCATCACCACCTCTTTTAATCCCCTCTAAATCCTATATAGCCCTAACAGTCATGTCATTCCGAACGAAGGAATCTCTTTTTTTATTTCCAATGACTCAATATTTAATTAGGTATTACGATGTAATATTTTCACTAATGTCATTAGCCTACTCCTCAAAAACAGCAACCCCATTATCATTTCGAACGAAGTGAGGAATCTCTTTTTAACCTTTTTTGGCGAAGTCTTGTCCCCATAGCTATCGGAATTTTGGTTGCTGGAGTTTATCCTGCAAGGCGGGATATCAAGACAAAAATGACACTAAAAACAGCTTCTTCGAAGAAAACATAAAAAAAGCTGATGATTTTAGTCATCAGCTTTTTTTTTTTAATGATTATCCAAGGATATTATTTACACTCTTTACAGAATATCTTTTTAACAGCTCCATTTTCCATTACTTGGAAGGAGAACTTACCCATTACGGTGCAGAATCTTGCTTTATCTGTTTCCAAACATCGTTTTGCAATAGCTTCAAACGAAGGAGTTAAGTAGAAATCTTCGCGGTGACTCAACAATGAGAAATAGGTGAATAAAAAATCATTGGTTACATTTACATTGTCAATAAATGGATCCATTAGCGTAATTGCATAACGATAATCGCCATGATCGATGAAGATATCAGCGAGTTTGTAAGAGTTTTGCCAAGTTACCTTGTCTAATCCTAACGCAATCTGTTTAATCTTTTCATACGTTTGTTCTGCGGCCGAAACCATTGCTTGAGAAACCGAAGTATCTGCAAATTCTAAAATCTTAAATTGAAGTTCAAGATTTAAATTGTCCAAATGTTTTTTGCCGATATTTTTGGATGAGTATGCTTTGTCCACATTGTTCTGCATGTCTCTCATAATCGCTTCGGTGGTAATTTCTGTATCCATTACATCACAAACCATTTTGTTGAAATAAGCATATTCATTGACAGGATCAAGCGCAGAAAGCGGTTTTACATTGGCAATCATATCCTCGTTGATGTCTCTGAAGTAGTTTTGAATGTAGTAATAGTTGGTCAATAGAGGTAAAAAACGTTTTTCAGTTCCTGGGCGTTTCATCTCTTTGGCAATTTTTGAATTATATTTTCCAGTTTGAATGGTTTTTACAATATATTTCTGAACGGCAAATGCATTTGCAATGTCCCCTTTGTCCAAAAGTTTGTTGAATTTGCTCACTACAAATGGTTGCTCATAAGAACCTGTAACGTCATAGGTAATGTCCATTACAATAGAAGCAAAACGATGTTTCGCCAAAATAGGCTCCATGTCTTTTAACAGTTTTCCAGTTAGTTTTCTTTTCACCTCACTGGGTGTTGACTCTAATAAATCAGAATATTTTGTGTTGGCGATATCACGTCTGAAAAAATCCCAACTATCCGAAGTAGCAATGTTGTTGGTGATGTTCCCTTTTTGTCTCCGTTTGATTGCCGTTAAAATGCTCTCAGCACGTTTTTTTTGCAACGTTTCATTCTCTTTATCACCACCTTCCATCGATGAGTAAGCTGTAATAGTCATCTGGTTGATGATAAACTGAGGCTCGTTCAATGCTTTGATAAATGGCTCAATATCTTCAGGATTATAAGTAGATTTGTTTTGTGCAAATGGCACATTAAATGTCAATTGACCATTTTCTGGAACAGGTTTGTATTCCGTGGTTTTTACAGAAGATGTATCGGGATGAAAGGTTAGTTTCTCTGCGTATTGAGTTGGATTTTTTTCAATAAATACTTTTTGAATCGAGCGACAAACGCTTTTGTCTTTTATCACCAATAGATTTAATTCATAATCGCCGGTAACCTCTTCTGGAAGTTTTGCTAACGGAACGGATAACATCTTCGATTTTTTATCTGTGTTTTCGTTTTTCTTGATTATTTTCTTGATGTACATTGGTTTGGTCATGATTCCTCTGTTTACCAAGTCGTTATTTGCAATGTTGTCGTCGCCACATTTAAATTGATCTTTAAAAACGATGTCTACAGCCAATCCATCTTTGCTTTTTCCAATCAATCGACGCAATTGTTTGTAGTCTTTGTATTCAAAATAGATATAACCATCTTTTACAATTAGTCCCTCTTGCAACTCTTCAAGGTTTTTTGCTTGGTCACATTTTTTACATTTCTTTTTATCATACCCTTTTAACCCCATTCTTTTTGTGGAAAATGGAATTGGAAGTTCGTCTTTGCGACTAGCGGTTGGGTTTAATGATTTTGTATTTCCAAAAACAGCAGAGATGTACATGTTCTTGTTATTCTTGTCAAAAGCAAAACCGATTCCGGTCATCGCCCATTTTCTTTCAAAAACAATTTGTGAGTTTTTAGGATGATTTAGAATCGGCAACAGAAAATCTGTAGCAACATCTAAATATGTGTATACTTCTGTTTTGCTAGCTTTTACTTTATTTACAACTTCTTCTACGAATTGGGTTCCGCCTAAAGATTTAACACGCATTGCTGTCGTTTTCATTCGACCCATTCCTTCAGTGCTCTTGATCTCGTCCATGCCCATATAATCGGCTTGGATTTGAGCTGCTCCTTCCAAAATATCATTGGATGAAAGTGCATCGCCTCGTAAGGCTTTATTCTGTTTACGTGCTAGGTTAATGGCATCAATGATGCAAGATTTAAGCACTTTAGGATTGTAAGTCATCACTACAAATCCTCTGTTATACTCTTTGTTGCTTCGCAATTCGGAGACAAACGAGGTGTCCCAAGTTTGTTGTTGTGCAAATAATCCAGTTGCAAAAAAAGTTATAAGTAGAACAAATAAGGTAATTTTTTTCATACAAATAGTTGTTTAATATTGAAAATAATCAGCAATAATAGTCATTATTTTTCATTTTAGAAAATTTTAGTGCATTTTTTTTTCTTTTTAACAAGGAAAAAAAATCACTATTTAGACGCAAAGCGACTCTGAAAGAATTTTTCGCCACAAAATGAAGGACGGCGAAGCCAATTTGAGGATCTTGTGAGCATTACTATCTTGATTGACTTTTCCTATCCCAATTTCATCAGTAGATATTTCTAAAAAAAAAACATCTATCTGGATTAGTTGAATTTAATCTTCGTTTTTATATCTAGGAGGTCAGCAATATGGTTGTATTGAAATAATGTCAATATCGTTTGAGATTTCTCATTTTACTACGTTTTATTCGAAATGACACTTCCATGAGTCTTGCGACGATGATTTACCTTAAAAGTGATGTCATTCCGATTCGACGCAGGAGAAGAGGAATTTCATCTTCTGCGAAGTAAATTAGTTTGGTCAATTGAAAAGAGACTTCATCGAAGTAAAGTGGTTTTTATTTCTTGAAAAAATCTCATTATAATCAAACCTGCAGAACTTAAGGTCTGAATCTACAATGTAATAAATGTTCAAATCAATTTTGTACTTTTGCCGAAAAATAATCATTAACCCAAGTTTTTGGAATGGAAAATTTATTATTTGATAAAATCATTGCGAACTATCACCAATATGCCAAACAATTTGACTCTTCTCCAGAATTATTGCTGAAGTACCATCATAGTCAAAATGTTGCCGATATTGCGAAGAAAATTTCGGAATTTTATTCACCCGCAGAATCAATTCTTCAATTGGTCCAAATTGCTGCTTTATATCACGACATTGGAAGGTATACTCAGTTCGAAAAATATAATACATTTAGCGATAGCCTCTCCGAAAATCATGCAGAATTGGGCGTGAAAGTTATTCAAGAATTGGGATTTATAGATGAGTTAGATGAACCCTCAAAAAATATTGTCATTGAAGTAATCAGAAATCACAACCGAAAAATCATCGACGAATCTTTGGATGAAGTTACTACGGTGATTTGTAACATTGTGAGAGATGCCGATAAAATTGATATTCTTAAAATATTGGCCGATTATTACCAAAAAGGGGTCTACGACGCAGCTCTTTCACTAAATTTGCCTGAGAATGATACCTATAATCCTCAGATTGTTCAAGATATTCTCTCTGCCAAATTAGTCGATTTATCGCTGATGAGTTCGGTAAACGATTTTAGATTGGTGACCTTGAGTTGGGTTTTTGATCTTAATTTTGCAGTATCGTATCTGCTTGTTTCCAATTCTAAAGCATTAAGTATTATCTATCATTCAATTACGGTAAAATCGCCCGAAATAGATATCGCTTTTCATATGGTGGAAGGTATTTGTGAAGCGTATTCATGCTAAAATCTTGCGCTATTTATGTTTCGGATGGATGGATTTGATTTTTCGAAAAATACTTCTAATTCGTTTCGGTTAAATTAATACCTTTGTGAAAAATAATATTATTTCAATGAAAAGAGTGGATACGATTCTAGAAATTGCAAAAAAAACGATGATTCAAGAGGCGGATGCAATCGCTGCATTAGTTCCTTTATTAACATCAGATTTTGCTGGTTCCGTAGAACTTATACTGAATTCTAAAGGAAGAGTAATTGTTACAGGCATTGGTAAAAGTGCTAACATTGCCTCAAAAATTGTTGCAACGTTTAATTCTACCGGAACTCCATCTATTTTTATGCATGCTGCCGATGCCATTCATGGCGATTTGGGGAGTGTACAACCTGATGATGTAGTTGTTTGTATCTCTAAAAGTGGAAATACGCCCGAAATTAAAGTACTCGTTCCACTGATTAAAATGTTGGGAAATAAAATCATTGCAATTGTGGGTAATGTGGATTCGTTTTTAGCCAAAGAGGTAGATTTTGTCCTAAATACAACTGTGGCTAGCGAAGCTTGTCCAAATAATTTGGCACCTACGTCCAGCACTACTGCGCAATTAGTGATGGGTGATGCCCTCGCTGTTGCTTTGCTCGAAATGCGAGGATTTACCTCTTCCGATTTTGCTAAATATCACCCCGGTGGAGCACTTGGCAAAATGCTATACCTAACCGTAGGCGATTTGTGCAAAAACAATGAACTGCCCAAAGTGAATCCCGAAGATAAAATTAGAAAGGTGATCATCGAAATTAGCACCAAACGATTGGGTGTAGCTGCGGTAATTAACCCTGATGGCTCGATTGCAGGCATTGTCACCGATGGTGATTTGCGAAGAATGTTGCAAAATGAAGAGTCTGTAAGTCACCTGACTGCCGCAGAAATTATGAATCCAACGCCTAAATTAATTGAGGAATCGGAAAAAGCGGTGAATGCATTGCAGGTGATGCGCACGTTTAATATTACGAGTCTTTTGGTGGTGCGCAACAATCTCTATGTGGGCGTGGTTCACCTTCATGATATCTTAAAAGAGGGAATTATCTAAAAAATATGATGTATGAATAAAATGGTAGACGACTATAATGATTATCGGACCAAAATGAATGAAAAAATTTTGGCAGGAAACAACTTAGTCATAAAAAGAATATACAACCTTGATACAAATACTTATGCCGATGGCGCATTAAACACCAAGACCAAAGAGATGCTCGGATTGGTCTCTTCGATGGTATTGCGCTGCGACGATTGTGTGAGGTATCACTTAGAAAAATGTTACGAATTGGGAACGACTACCGAAGAGCTGTTCGAGATATTTGCTGTTGCAAATTTGGTGGGAGGAACCATTGTAATCCCTCATACTCGCCGTGCTCTTGAGTTCTGGGAAGCGTTGAATTTAAAATAAACACAAAGATATTTACGATTATGTCAATATTATTTACAGAGAATTTAATCAAACAATACAAAAAACGTGTTGTGGTCAACGAGGTCTCAGTCAGCGTAAATCAAGGTGAAATTGTCGGACTTTTGGGTCCCAATGGCGCTGGCAAAACCACCTCTTTTTACATGATCGTGGGACTGATCAAACCCTTATCGGGAAGAGTGATGCTCGACGATGTTGATATTACAGCACTGCCCATGTACAAACGTTCTCAAATGGGAATTGGATATTTGGCGCAAGAAGCTTCTGTATTCCGACAAATGAGTGTAGAGGATAATATTAAATCAGTATTGGAATTTACGAAACTCTCAAAAATTGAGCAACGAGATAAATTAGAAGAGCTGATATCTGAATTTGGGATGCAAAAAATAAGAAAAAGCAAAGGAATTCAACTTTCTGGTGGCGAACGCCGAAGAACTGAAATTGCTCGTTGCTTAGCAGTTAGTCCTAAATTTATTTTGTTGGATGAGCCTTTTGCTGGAGTGGATCCTATTGCAGTGGAAGACATTCAATCGATTATCTACAAACTAAAAGAAAAAAATATCGGAATATTAATCACCGATCATAACGTTCAAGAGACTTTGTCTATTACTGACAGAGCCTATCTGTTGTTCGAAGGAAGTGTATTACGTCAAGGAAATGCGCAAGAACTTGCCAACGATGAGTACGTTAGAAAGGTGTATTTGGGATCTAAGTTTGAACTTCGGAAGCATTGATTTTTTTGTTAAATTCATGCTCCCTCCGAAACTTTATCCAATTGGGTGTAAATATCATGAGTGTTGAAAAAATATTTTGAAAAAATATTTCATTTTTTATTTGCACATACTGTTGAATATCAGTGGTTAATCTTCTCTTTAAAATTTCAAATACGATCAACCATCGGACATATTAAGATGAATCTGCTATTTTTTATTCAAAAAATTGTGTTTTTTGGATAGTTATTTATAAATTTGCAGGCTAATTGAACTAGAATACAATATAATTAAATCATTTAAACAATAAAATAAAAGGTTAAAAACATGCAGAATAAGGGAACTATCAAATTCTTCGGTATTGCGTTTGCCCTCGTATGCGCCTACTCACTGTCATTTACGCTTTGCACACGACAAGTAGAAAAACACGCCAAAGAATATTCGATGAACGAGCAAGTAACTGCTGAGGCAAAATTACTAGCGAATGGTGATGTGGCAAAAGAGAAAAAATTCGTAGATTCACTCTCTAAAATTAGAGAAGTTTATTTCTTAGACTCTATGCAGAGTGTAGAAATCTATCGAGTAGGTGTTAAAGGCTTCTCGCTTAGAAATTATACTTACCGTGAGTGTAAAGCTCGTGAAATCAATTTAGGTCTTGACTTAAAAGGCGGGATGAACGTTACGTTAGAGATATCAATTCCTGATATTTTGACCACTCTTGCTGGTAAAAACGCAACGGATCCTTTATTCCAACAAGCATTTACAAAAGCTATTGAGCGTCAAAAAACAACTCAAACGAATTTCATTACTTTATTTGGAGAATCTTTTAAAGAGGTTGCTCCTAATGGTCGTTTGGCTTCTTTCTTCGCATTTAACTTGCCAGAACGTGTGAAAACCAACTCTACAAACGAAGAGGTGTTAACTGTTCTGAAAGATGAGACAAACTCTGCTGTTGATCGGACGTTCCAAATTCTTAGAACTCGTATCGACCGTTTTGGAGTAGCTCAACCTAATATTCAAAAACTTAGTCAATCGGGACGTATCTTAGTAGAATTACCTGGTATTAAAGAACCAGAACGTGTTAGAAAATTACTTCAAGGAACTGCAAACTTAGAATTTTGGAAAACTTACGACTTAGTAGAGATTTTCCCAGCTCTTCAAGAAGCTGATAAAAAAATTGCAGCTATTCTTGCTGGTACAAATATTATTGATTCTACTGTTGTTGCAACGGATACTACTGCTGTAGCTGCTGAAACTCCTAAAAAAGATACTGCAAAAGTGGCGGAAACTCCTAAAAAAGATTCTATCGCTAACAGTAAAACCTTAACCGAAGCACAAAGAGAAAAAGCAAATCCTCTTTTCTATTTCCTTAAATTAAATGCGGATCCTCAAACGGGTGGTTTAGCTCCTGGTCCTGTTGTAGGTTATGCTTCTGTAAAAGATACTGCTAAGGTTAACCACATGTTAGACTTGGTAAAATCTACTTTGCCTCGCGACTTACGTTTGGCTTGGGAACATAAATCAATGGACGACAAAGGACTTGTTCAACTAATTGCTCTTAAGGCTGTTGGTGAAAAAGGTGCTGTGTTGACTGGAGATGCAATTACCGATGCTCGTCAAGATTATAGCGACAAAGGGGGTAACGAGATCTCAATGTCCATGAATACTTTAGGTGCTAAAACATGGAAAAAAATCACAGGTGAAAATATTGGAAAATCTATCGCTATCGTACTTGATGGTTATGTATATTCATATCCAACCGTTCAAAACGAAATTCCAAATGGTAGATCTTCTATCACAGGTCGTTTTACATTAGAAGAAGCGAAGGATTTAGCAAACATCTTAAAAGCGGGTAAATTACCTGCTCCTGCACGAATTGTACAAGAAGAGATAGTTGGGCCAACCTTAGGGATTGAGTCTATTAACTCAGGCCTTTGGTCGTTTGCTTTTGCATTCCTTTTAGTACTTCTTTATATGTGGTTGTACTATAACAGAGGTGGTTTGGTTGCAAACATCGCGCTGATTTCAAATATCTTCTTTATTTTTGGAGTGCTTGCTTCTTTGGGAGCTGTATTGACAATGCCTGGTATCGCCGGTATTGTACTTACTCTTGGGATGGCTGTGGATGCGAACGTTATTATTTACGAACGTATTCGTGAAGAGTTACGTGCTGGAAAAGCGGTTCGCCTTGCAATCTCTGATGGTTACAAAAATGCATATTCTGCCATCATCGATGGTAACGTAACTACCTTGTTAACTGCAATTGTATTGTTTGTATTCGGTTCGGGTCCAGTTCAAGGTTTTGCTACTACTCTTATCGTGGGTATCTTAAGTTCATTATTTACCGCTATCTTTATCTCAAGAATGATTTTTGAATATCTATTGAATAAAGATGTACAAGTTTCTTTTGACAACAAGTATACAAGAAATATTCTTCAAAATACAAAAATCGACTTCATCGGTGTTCGTAAAATATTCTATATTGTTTCCGGAGTTATCATCCTTGGTGGTATTGTTTCGTTGGCAACCAAAGGATTAAATTACGGCGTTGACTTTACTGGAGGTAGAAGTTTTGTGGTTAGATTTGATAAAGATGTTAAGACAAATAATGTTCGTGAATCGTTAGCAAAAGAGTTTGGCGAAGCACCTGAAGTAAAAACATTTGGATCTGCAAAACAGGTTAAAATTACTACTAAATTTAGAATTAAAGAGGATAACTCACAAGTAGATTCAATTGTAGAACATAAATTATTTAGTGGATTACAAACATATTTACCATCAAGTGTTCAATACGAAGACTTTAGTGTCAAAAATCAAGAAATTGGTCTACTAAGCTCACAAAAAGTAGGTCCAACCATTGCGAAAGATATCGTAATTAACTCTATCTGGGCAATTTTATTCTCTCTGCTTGCTATCTTCTTATACATCGCCGTTCGATTTAAAAAATGGCAATTTGGATTAGGTGGTTTAATTTCACTTGCTCACGATGCCTTGATTACCATTTCTATGTTCTCCATATTCTCTGGGTTGTTACCATTTACAATGGAGATAGATCAGGCATTTATTGCTGCAATTCTTACCATTATCGGTTATTCGATCAACGATACAGTAATTATCTTCGATAGGGTTCGTGAATACACTGGATTGTATCCTAAACGTACTCTGAAAGACAATATGAATGCTGCAATGAATAGCACATTGGGACGTACATTGAATACAGCTGGAACTACCTTGGTTGTATTATTTGCCATCTTCTTCTTTGGCGGTGAAGTGATTCAAGGTTTCGTATTTGCATTATTGGTTGGTATTTTAGTGGGAACTTATTCTTCCGTATTAAGTGCTTCTCCAATTGCTTACGACTTCATCCAACTTACTACTCGTAAAAAAGAACAAAAATAGATCTTTCTGTTTTTTCAACATAATAAAAGTAAGGTCTTAAATTAATTTTGAGACCTTACTTTTTTTGTGATAAATTATTCATTATTCAGAATTTGTAATTAAAATTTGAAACTTTTTTTGATTCGTTAACGTTTAAAAAAAGGGAATATTTGTAAAAAAGAATTGGTAATTAAAAAAATATCTTTAAATTAGCAACGTATTTGGGATAAACTAACTAAAAAAATTATGAAGCGTATCTTTACATTCGGAGTTCTATTGCTTTCTTTGCTGTTAATCAGTAATTTAGGCTATGCTCAAAAAAAGAATTACACCCAAGAGGCGGATAAAGCTTTTGCAACCTTTCAGTATAATGTTGCTGCAGATTTATACAAAAAAGCATATCCGAAAATTAAGACAAACAAAGTATTGAAAAATTTTGTGATGTTTCGATTGGGAGAATGTTATCGTCTTGTGGGCAACTTGAAAAAAGCAGAAGACACTTATAAAAAACTCGAGAAAATTAATTATCAAAAGGATGAGCCTATAATCCTTTTACATCTTGGTGATATCAAACGTGCTTTATACAAAGACTTTGCGGGAGCTCAAAGTTATTACAAAAAATATAAAGAACGTGTTCCAGATGATCCAAACATCGACACTAGAATTAAATCCTGTGAGTTGGGCGCTGCATGGGTTAAATCTCCTACTCGTCACGAAGTAGCGAACTTCAAAAAGGTTAATACTCGCGAAAACGATTGGGCACCAGCATGGGGAAATCCTGCTAAGAAAAATCAACTGATGTTCTCTTCGTCTCGCGAAGGTAGCAATGGTAAAGGAACGGATGTGTGGACGGGTCAATCTTTCTCAGATATCTATGTTTCGGATAAACCTAAAAGTAAAAATACTGAGTGGCCTGGTGAATGGGCAGCACCAGCAGCAATCGACAATGAGGAATTTGTAAATAGTCTTGGCAATGAAGGCGAAGCCGTCGCAAACTTAAAAGGATCTACCATTTACTTTACAAGATGTGGTAAAGAGAACAAGAAAATTATTCCTTGTAAAATATATCAATCTCAGAAAAAAGGAAAAGGTTGGGGTGCTGCCGAAGAAGTTAAACTAGGTAGAGATACTTTTGATTATGTTCATCCAGCAATTACAGCCGATGAATTAACGATGTACTTCTCTTCTAACATGAGTGGTGGAGAAGGTGGTTATGATATTTGGGTTGCAAAAAGAACCAAAAAATCCAAACCTTTTGACGCGCCTGTTAACTTAGGACCTACCGTAAATACTTGGACTGCTGATATGTTCCCGTCTCTTAGAAATGATAGTACTCTTTACTTCTCGTCTAAAGGATATGCAGGCGTGGGTGGTTTCGATATTTTCTCTACATCAAAAGTAGGCGAAACTTGGTCGACTCCTCTTAATTTACAAGTTCCAATTAACTCTGAAGCTGATGATATTACCATCCTTTTTGACGAAACCGTTGCCAACGATCCAGTTTCAAACTCTCCTTACATGGAAAAAGGGTATTTTGCATCCAATCGTAAAGAAGGTAAAGCTGATGGTGGTTTTGATATTTGGACATTTAAACTTCGTCCATTGATCTTTACTCTTTCGGGTATTGTTAAAGATAGTGTTTCGCTTCAACCAATTGATAGCGTAATGGTTGTCATTAATGGTTCTAACAATACTTCTTATACTACTTACACGGATAAAAAAGGATATTACTATTTTGATAAATCAAAAATCATGATCGATGTAACTTATACCATGAATGTGGTTAAACGAGGTTACTACGAAAATGAAAATTCAAAAGGAAAAGAAACCACCGTTGGGTTTAAAGAAAATAAAGATTTAAAACACAACTTTACACTTAATCCAATCCCAAAAGAACCAATTCTTTTGCCAGATATTTTATATGATCTTGGAAAATGGGATTTGAAACCTCAGTATCAAGATTCTTTAAAGGATTTGTATAAGATTATGGTTGAAAACCCAACGTTTGTAATTGAGTTACGTTCTCACACGGATGTTCGCCAAATTCCAATGACGAATGATACTCTTTCTCAATATCGTGCTCAATCGTGTGTTACTTATCTAATCTCTCTAGGAATTGAAGCAGATCGTTTGGTTGCCAAAGGTTATGGCGAAAAAGTTCCTCGTTTCTTAACCAAAGACACTCGTTCTACTTACAACAATAAATTGTTTACATTCCCTAAAGGAATTACGCTAACTCCAGAATATATTAAAGATTTAGCGACTAAAGAGGAACAAGAAGCAGGTCACAGTCTAAACCGTAGAACTGAGTTTAGAATTTTGCGTGATGATTATGTGGCTTCAACCAATAAAAATGACTCTTTAAACAAAACAGGAACGGTTACATTTGTGGCTGCTCCTAACATGAATACTATTCCAATTGTAATGGATGGCAATATTGTGAAATCTACTTGTATTGTAAATAACAAACAGATGTCGTTTGCCATTGAACCAGGTTCATATAAAATCTCCATCTCGATGGACGAAGCATTAATCTTTCTTAAAGAGTACAAAATTACGGTGAATGATTTTGATGCTAAAGCAAAAGCAATCAACGAAGACGGAACCATTGTAGATAATTCACTTCTTTATCTTACTGATTTGAAAATTGGGGAAGAGATTATCGAAAATGTTGAAGTGGTTGTTGTTAAAGGTCAAAAAACAGCGATTATGTTTGGAGACAAGAAGTTATCTGAAGAGTTTGGTGAATACACCATCGACAAGGTGAAAAGTACACTGACATTTAAAACAAAATAATTGTTGAAACATCCGCCTTAGTGCGGATGTTTTTTTTTACCTTTGCAATAAAAAGACAATGGACCAATCACGCTACAACCAACGAGGTGTTTCGGCTTCTAAGGAAGATGTACACAATGCCATCAAAAACTTGGATAAAGGACTATTCCCTAAAGCATTTTGTAAAATATCCCCCGATTATCTGACTTCTAGCGAAGATCATTGTGTAGTAATGCATGCTGATGGCGCAGGGACTAAATCTTCTCTCGCATACGCTTATTGGAAAGAGACTGGCGATTTGTCGGTTTGGAAAGGCATTGCGCAAGATGCAATTGTGATGAATATTGACGATCTGATTTGTGTGGGTGCGGTAGATAATATCTTGTTGTCATCGACCATTGGTCGGAATAAAAATCTAATTCCTGGCGAAGTGATTAAGGCTCTTATTGAAGGGACGGAAGAGTTTGTGGAGAGCATGCGCCAATATGGAATCAATATTTATACTACTGGAGGCGAAACTGCCGATGTGGGAGACCTTGTAAGAACGGTTATTGTAGATTCTACTGTTACCGCTCGCATGGAGCGCAAAAAAGTGATTAGCAACGATGCAATCAAATCTGGAAATGTAATTGTTGGATTAGCATCCGATGGTCAAGCAATTTATGAAACTGAATACAACGGAGGAATGGGCAGCAATGGTCTTACCTCTGCTCGTCATGATGTGTTTGCAAAAGAGGTGGCTGTAAAATACCCAGAGACTTACAACAATGACATCTCTCAGGAGGTGGTTTATAGCGGTTCTAAGCGATTAACAGATCCGAGTCTGGTTGATGGAGTGGATGCTGGAAAACTCGTACTCTCGCCCACGCGGACTTATGCTCCCATTGTAAAGAAAATTTTAGAAAAATTTCCTTCCCAAATCGATGGTATTGTTCATTGCAGTGGAGGAGCACAGACTAAAGTATTACATTTTATCAACGAGGATGTTCACGTGGTTAAAGATAACTTATTTCCTGTGCCTCCTCTTTTTCAAATGATTCAGGAAGAATCCAAAACTGATTGGCAAGAGATGTATAAAGTTTTTAACATGGGACATCGGTTGGAATTATACCTTTCTTCAGACATTGCAGAAGAGGTAATTGGTATTTCAAAATCTTTTGGTGTGGATGCCAAAATCATCGGTCGATGTGAAAAAGGCGTTAAAGGAGTGACTATTATTTCGGAATTTGGAGAATTCAACTATAAATAATTTATTTTTCTTTGCACCTATTTGTTTCGTTCCTAGAAGATTAATATTTATTGATGAGTTAATCAAAGATAAATTGTTTTTTTTGGAATGATAATTGCATTTTTGATTTTTTTTTACTAATTTCGTAATTCAATCACTAAAACAAATATTTATGAAAAAAAAGTTACACTTACTAGTTCTTCCAATTCTAGTATTGTTAGTTTTCTCTTCGTGTAAAAAAGAAGATGAATTCCAAACCAAACAAAACATGGAAGGCTGTTGGACAGCTACTAGTGTTACAAATGCACAAGGAGAAAATATTACTAATCGTGTTTCTCTTCCTATCGTAGCCATGCACTTAAGCAGCGATGGAACTATTATTTCAACGGCTGGTCCATTGATTATGTACATTGTTTATGGTGACAGTAAATATGTTCAAATTGCATCCCAGTTAGATCAGGTTTTTAACTATTCAACCCTTAGTTTTAATGGAGGTGAGTTTTTTGTAGGAGCCGACGAACAAAAAAGCTTTACCCTAGAGATGAAATTAGAAGGCATCGCTGGTACCAAAACCTTGAAAACATTGTTGCAATTAATTGGCATTGAATCGAGCTATTTGGAATTTGTTGTCTATCATAAGTTTATGAATGTTGGAATCGATTTTGCGGATAATAATAGAACCATGATTTGGACTATTGATGCGAACACAAGTGCAGCGTATAACAAAAAAGATGTAAATGGAAATTACTTACTTTGGAATGGATTCCCTGTGAACAGCTTCCAACATTGCACTATCCGTTTCACCAAACAAACAAAAGACATTAGAGATGTTGTTACCCAAGCAAATGCTGGTAAATAACTACTTTATCACTGATTAAAAAATGAAAAAGGCGAGAAAATTCTCGCCTTTTTTTCTTGGTGGTTGGGTAGACCTGGTTATGGTTTGGGTTCTAATTCTTCTTCTAATACTACTTCGTAGTCACTTGCTTGTATCTTGACGGCGGTTCTTTTTTTGCCCTCTTTGTCGACAAACTGATCCACAACGATTTTCCCATTCAAGTGAATCCTGCTTCCTTTCTTTAACTCTTCTTCCGCTTTTTTGGCAAATTCATTCCAAATAACGATGTTGTGCCAGGTGGTTTCAGATTGCCACTCGCCTGTTCTGGTTTTGTAGTTCTCGTGAGTCGCTAATGAGCATTTAAACATCTTGGTGCCACTCTTTAATGCCATCACTTCCGGATTGCTTACATAACCTACTAATTCTACTTTGTTTAACGTTTTCATGATTTTTGTTTTTGATTGATTGATTGATTGATTGATTGATTGATTGATTGATTGATTGATTGATTGATTGATTTTAGAATATTTTTTCTTGTGGGATAATTTCCAAGGCTTGTTCGCAAACAAAATCATTGGCAACTACGTCTAGATGATTTGCTCGTATCATCAAAGCGGATCGTTTCACACCCTCTTTGTCGGTGTATTGATTGATGATCATTTTCCCATCTACTTTCAGGCGATCTCCTTTTTTGATGTTGCAACTGACTTCTTTGGGTTTGTTGTTCCAAAATTCAATGCGATGCCATGTGGTTTCAGTTTCCCAATTCCCAATTTTTGTTTTGAAACTTTCGTGGGTCGCTAAAGAACACTTTAAAAGTTCCACGCCATTTTTCATAATAATGACTTCTGGATTTCCAACGTATCCTAATAATTCTACTCTGTTTAATGTTTTCATGATGTTTTTTTTTATTTTTTTTATTCTAGCTGCTGGCTTTTGGATTTTAGCTGTTGGCTATTAGCTGTTACTCGACACTTTTATTCTTTATTCTTACTTCTTGTTTCTTGATTCTGAATTCTTGCTTCTTACTTCTGTATTCTTACTTCTTACTTCCTCTTTTTGTCACACTGAACAAAGTGAAGTGTCTCTTCTTTTCACCTTTGGTCACTGAGCCTGTCGAAGTGCACCTTTCACCTTTCACCACTAAGGCATTTATCTACCAGCTTGCTAGGTAGGCTAAGTTCACTAAGAAACATTTATCTACCAGCCTGCTAGGTAGACTAAGACTTCTTACTTCTGTATTCTTACTTCTTGCTTCTTCCCCCTAAGCTACCGATTCTTCTAACTTTACTCTTTCTACATCTTCTTGTCCACTCAGGATCTCTATTTCTAAAGCTTGAACCATGACTACGACTCTTTTTACGCCCTCTTTGTCGGTGAATTGGTTTACGATTAGTTTGCCATCTACTTTAATGCACATGCCAGTTACTAATTCGAATAATCTCTCTTTGCGGCTGCTTTTCCAAAAAATAATTCGATGCCACGTGGTTTCCGTTTTCCATTCGCCACTGTTTGTTTTAAAACTTTCGTGGGTTGCCAACGAGCATTTAATGAGTTGTGTGCCATTTGTGATGCCCATTACTTCAGGATTGTTTACATATCCTACGAGTTCTACTTTGTTTGTTGTTTTCATAATTGTTTTTTTTAGTTGATTGATTGTTTTTTAGTTTGATAGTTTACCGCAGATACACTGATCATTATTGTATGTGATTAAGAGCGTAAAGCGGATTTGTGATTGAATGATTTATGATTAACAAATTCGATGATGCAAAGTAACAACCTAATTTACAGTCGATTCGGTTAATAACTGTTTACTTTCGACAATAATTAACAAAAAATATTTGTAAGCGTTTGTAAACTTTTATTATCTTTGAATATCAATAAGATAGGGAATGGAAGAAAAAAAAACATGCAGTGAGTGCGGTGAGCAAATTTTAGGCAGATCGGACAAAAAGTTTTGTTCTGACCAATGTAGAAACACATTTAACAACCGTTTAAATAGTGATACTACCGCCATCGTTCGGAATATTAGCAATATTTTGAGAAAAAATCGTAGAATTTTACAAACCTTAGCACCGGAAGGCAAACAGCGAGTGAGCAAAGATAAAATGCTGGAACAGGGGTATAATTTTAAATTTCACACCCATGAATTTACTACCCAAAAAGGCGACCACTACCAATACTGCTTTGAATATGGATATTTAGTCTCCGAAGAAAATTATTGTTTTGTGGTGATTGATGGGAAACTTTAGTGGCTTTTTGCTTTAAGTTAAAAGAAAGATTCTACTACCATTTGAGTGGAAAAGATCACAGATATTAAATTGTTTTTTAAAATTGTCATGCTGAGATTTCATCCAAATTTTTTTTGGAAATAAAGGGTTGATGACAGTTGGAAATTCACCGATCTTTTGTAGCATAGAATACTCAGGATGCGGATTTTTTTCGATACAGAGAACAAAACTACTTCGAAGATTTTTCTTTTTTAGTGTCACTTTTGTCTTGACACAAAAGTAACCAAAAAGTCAAGAAGGAGCGAATGCATGTTTTCTGGAAATTTCAAATGCAATAAGCAATTCTTTAGCAAGG
>JBBRGJ010000033.1:0-27223 GCA_038240835.1 Bacteroidales bacterium
CGAAGTCATGTAAGTCAAACTATACAATGTAGGTTCGCCACCTGTGACCACAACCGAGCGCCCTTTCATTTTCAACGCATTTTCAATCACTCGATCGACATTGACTAATGGATGAAGTTCTGCATTCCACGACTCTTTTACATCGCACCAATAACAGCCGACATCACACCCGCCCACGCGGATAAAATAAGCCGCTTTTCCTGTATTTCGTCCCTCTCCCTGAAGTGAGTAAAACTCCTCCATGATGGGTAACATTTTTCCTTGTTCTAACAACATTTTTTCCATCGAATTCTCGCTTTTCAAGATTGTTCAAAAATGACTAATAGTAAAAAACGCTATCGCCCATCTTTCCATTTGCAAACATCCATAGATTTCTATATCCACTTACAAAAACAACCTTTTGATATATATTGAGACAAAAGTAGATAAAAAAAATGAATAACATTTAGTCTACGAATAAAATGAGCAATTATTACGGGCTTTGTAGAATAATGGATGGGGAAAATTAATCGTCGAATTTTGATGTGAGAAGTTTTTTTTGATTAATTTTCTTTGTTTTGCCAGAGCTCAAATATGTTTTTGATCAATTTAATGTTTGCACCAATCCTGAAAAAACTAAAACGAGCACTATTACAGAGCATTATTAGCAAAAAAATGTGATTTTGTTTAATTCTAAATAAAGCCAACTATTGTCTCAGAAAAGCGCATTAAATTAGCCTTGTTAGCTGAACTGAACAGATAATAGATGACAAATCTTGAATCTATTTCAGATGTGAATCATGGATTATTAAAAAAAATATCGAAAAAAGTTATGAAATTAGTAATTATTTCATATATTAGCACAAATTTTTAGGAGGAAAATTCAACTGGGGGGATTTAATTATGAAGACATTCTATTTTAGAATACTATTATTACTATTCTGCATCATCGGAATAGGTCACTTTGGGTATGCTCAAAGTACGAACAATAAGCAAACAATTGTTGACAAAAGTGGGAAATACAAAGACAGTATTACCACTCATATTTGGAATCCATTGCTAATTGCAGATTCACTTCTCTTTGATGGAATTCAACAATATACTTTCCCAGAATCATCGATTACCTATACCCCTCCAAAAACCTTTAGACTAGATGAGCAAGGAAACATTGTTCACGATTGGACGGGTTCTTCCATTCAATCTAAGATTTTAAATACCAATTATTCAAAACTAATCCCTACAATCACCAAAGAGACTTTTGAGAAACAGGGTTTTTCGTACATCAACCAACTACAAATCACTACAGATCAGAAGAATGAAGGGACGTTGTTTCTGATAAAATTCACATCAAACAACATAGAATACGAACGAATTGTCTTTTTTGTGGGCAATCAACATCAAACTTTGTGGCTTAATATCAACTATCCAGTGATGATGAAATCATTGTTGTATGAAGTTTTCGAAAAAAGTTTACTAACCATTAAACTTTAAGCCATGAAAACAAAAACCAATTTATTCTACAAAATAGTATTCGTATTGATTTTCACATCAATATCTGCATTTTCAGCCTACAGTCAAGAAGAACCCACCAACGATTTAAGTTGCGACATTCATTTTGACGCTCAAAATCGCAACATGTGGGGACCCGAAGGCGAGCCTTTCAGTCTGGACTTAGACTACGAATTATTTTGGCTCGAACCCAGTTTCAACCAATCCATTGGCGATATATGGAGCGATCCGTTATTTGGCACACAATGGGGAGCGATTGTCACCATCGATTTTTGGAGTCTACTTGGAAGCAGATTTGCCATGCATGGTTTTCAAACGGGACATGTAGATGTAACTTACAATGCCGAAATAAATCACAACCTTCCGAACGATTTAAGCTTTAACCCTGGTGAAACCGTCACCATCGAATCAGACTGGGCACCATTGCCTGGTTGGGATTTATCTACACAGTTTCCAACAGCAGGTTGGGTTTCACTCGATTTCTTTGTGGGCATCCATTTTATGGTCAATGCACAAATTTGCGTGGGTGGTTGCACAAATTTCAGTTTCGGAATCAACAACCCCACCCATGAATACGATTCTATCAACATATTCTATTTAAACACATTTACTGGGGTGTATAATTATCCGTGTGTGGTAAATAACATTCCGCAATTTTGTAGTGGAGATTTTCTGCCCATCATCATTCCCGATTTTTTCAACATTGGGCTAACGGGTTACATCACCATTCCTTATGTAGAGACCACCGACTACATGGACGCCAACAACTGTCTGAGAGCTCATGGCGACAGCGCATGGTGGGGATTTCAATTAGATATCATCCAGTTTCTAAGTCAGATGGCTAACTTTATTCCACCACCAGCAGGACCAACAATTAGTCAAATTCTGGGCTTTTTAAATGGTCAGTATGAGATAATTCCAGGGGTCACCATTTCGTGGGACTTACTCTCTATGGAAATTGGGATGGACAGTCATCTCACACAAGATTTCACCTTTTGTCCAGATATTAAAACGCGACTGACCTTTCCCACACCTGTCCCCTACACCGAAGTAAATGCCGCGGGGGCAGTTGTCTCGCAAGGGACAAACAACGTAATTGTGTACCACACCGGAAATGATTTAAATTTCACCTATCCATGTTGGGGTTGGCCAAATATGCCAATTGCAGTAGATAATATATTCGGCAATAACTTTACAAATCACACGTGGGACAGTATTGCTTTTTGGTTTCACATAAGCGTACTTACAATCTCCATCGACATTCATATAGGACCTATTGACGGCGCAATTTCACCCACAACGTTTCCCGAATTAACCATAGAAATTCCAACTCCTTGTGAAAACAACCTCGATTCAACGTGCACCACATTCATTACAGCACCTCCGGTAACCGTTGCAGCAGTAAACACCCCAGATATTGACTTTTCGTGGAGTTTCGGGCCACTTTATGAACACACATTCCCGCTCGGATATCTTCCGCTCACGTGGTATAATCGAACATGGACACTTTTGCCCGTTATCGATACTTTGTGTGGAGTGGTGAATGTAATCCCAAATCCCGAGATGCAAATGGATTTAGATTATTGCACTCCGCTCATCTGTTGGGGAGATTCTACTGCATGTATAAAAGCGACCGTTCAACATGGAACACCTCCATTTACTTACAACTGGTCAACAGGGGAAAATCACACGGTTAGTTCACGCACCGATTCTCTTTCCAATATTCCTTTAGGATTTTACTCAGTAACAGTTTCCGACGCCAATGGATGCTCATTAACAGACACACTCACGGTTTCACCCATCGATCCTCCCCTATTTTTAAATCTCACAAAAGTAGATGTAACGTGTGTTAGAGGCAGCGATGGATTAATCACCGCAGTCCCAACAGGAGGAACACCAGCTTACCAATACCATTGGAATCCAACCAATCAGATTACCCAATTGATAGGCAATTTGCCAACACAAAACTACTGTGTTACAGTTACCGATGCATTGGGATGTACGATTACGGCGTGTGATACATTGATAGAATTGCACCAACGACCACCGGCCAACATCACTTCAGATGTAACAGAAGGTTGCCAACCACTTACTGTTCAATTTTGGGAACCCTCCGCCGAAGAAGGTCAAACATACATTTGGGACTTTTTTGATGGAACAACCTCTTCATTAAAAAACCCAATACATACTTACGAAAGCGCAGGTTCATTTAATGTATCGATCACGGTAACATCGGTCTATGGATGCGATTCAACCATTGCATTCAACAGTATGATTCACGTCTGGCCCAAACCAATTGCATCGTTCACTCAATTTCCGAATAGTGTCGATTTGATAGACCCTCAAGTATATTTCAACAATACTTCAAACATCCTTTCTAATAGTTATTGGGATTTTGGGGACAACAATAATTCGACGACCATTCACCCAATTCACCGTTACGAAACTCCAGGGCAATACACTGTCACATTAGTCGTGATGAGCGACAGAGGATGTTTGGATACCGCTACTTCGGGAATAATAAACGTGAGTGATTATTGGACCATCTATGTTCCCACTGCATTTACCCCATCAGGCGACTCAGAAAATGAGGAATTCCGACCTATACATCACAACTTATCTTTGAAAGGTTATCATTTCAAAATTTTTGACAGATGGGGAAAATTACTTTTTGAAACAACAGATCCATTTAAAGGTTGGGATGGAAGTATAGATGGGAAGAAAGTAAAAACAACCACTGTATTTACATGGACACTTGTTTTTAGAGATCTCACAAACAATTTAAGAAAAATGAATGGCACAGTTACAATAGTGTTGCCAAGATAAAATAAAAAAAGGCTAGTCGATATACCCGACTAGCCTTTTTTTTTTTCAGAGAGCTAAAAAGTGATTTTACTTTTTAACATATTTGAAGTTAGCACCAACATAAACAGCTTGCTCACCAAGCATCTCTTCGATACGTAGCAATTGGTTGTATTTGGCAATTCTATCCGTTCTGCTAGCAGAACCCGTTTTGATCATACCCGAATTCATTCCAACAGCTAAGTCAGCTAAGAATGTATCTTCAGTCTCTCCCGAGCGGTGACTAACAATCGCAGTATAACCGTTACGATACGCCATATTCATAGCATTTATCGTTTCAGTTACCGTTCCAATTTGATTTAACTTAATCAAGATAGAGTTCGCAACACCTTTTTCAATACCTTGTTGAAAAATAGAAGTATTGGTTACAAATAGATCATCACCCACTAACTGGATATGATCACCAATAGTATCCGTTAATAATTTCCAACCATCCCAGTCATTTTCAGCAATACCATCTTCGATAGAGATAATTGGGAATTTTTCAGTC
Organism: Bacteroidales bacterium; assembly: GCA_038240835.1. Lineage (GTDB taxonomy): Bacteria > Bacteroidota > Bacteroidia > Bacteroidales > WCHB1-69 > JBAXTE01. The sequence goes on from JBBRGJ010000033.1 coordinate 4,841, forward strand.
CATTTTTTCAAATAATCAACCATTTGTGCAGAAGTTAATTTCTCACCCGTTGACCATTTAAAGTGATATGTTTTGTCTTCTTCGTTGTAGAATTCAGTAGAAGCCACATCTAAAGCAATAAAAACATCTTTACCAGGGACGTAACCGGCTTTTTCGATAGCTTTAATAATCAATTCGCAAGCCTCTTCATTAGAACCTAAGTTTGGAGCAAATCCACCCTCATCACCCACGTTTGTGGATAGACCTTTTTCTTTCAAAACAGTTTTTAGGTGATGAAAAACTTCCACCCCCATTCTGATTGCATCAGTAAAACAAGTTGCGCCAACAGGCATAATCATAAACTCTTGAAAATCTACGCTATTATCAGCATGAGATCCACCGTTGATGATGTTCATCATAGGAATAGGCAATGTATTAGCATTAACGCCGCCCAAATATCTAAACAAAGGTTGACCTGTTTCGAGAGCACCAGCTTGAGCGCAAGCCATAGAAACAGCAAGGGTTGCGTTAGCACCCAATTTTGATTTATTAGGAGTACCATCAATTTCGATCATTTTAGCATCAATTTCAGCTTGATCGGTAACGATAAAACCTCTAAGTTCTTCGGCTAAAATTGTATTTACGTTATTAACGGCGTTTAGCACACCTTTTCCAAGGTAATACTGTTTGTCGTTATCTCTAAGTTCAACAGCTTCGAGCGAACCAGTAGATGCTCCAGAAGGAACAGCAGCGCGTCCGATAATTCCATTTTGTGTCATTACATCTACTTCAACAGTAGGGTTCCCTCTTGAATCGAGGATTTGTCGTGCAAAAATATTAATAATTTGGCTCATAAAAATATGATTTTAGTTTAATAATTTAATTTAAGACAAAAATACAAATAAAAAACGGATTGAATAAAAATATTCAATCCGTTAGTTTCAATAAAGTATTGATTTATTCTGTAACTTCTGTAGTAGGAGTTTCAACTTCAGGAGCTTTAGCTACTGGGGTTTCAACGACTGGAGTATCTGTTTTTTTCTTAGCAGTACTACTACGACGAGTTTTTGGTTTAGCTTCTTTAGCTTCTTTTTTAGCTGCAGTGTATGTTTCGTTATAATCAACTAACTCGATAAAACACATTTCTGCGTTGTCACCTAATCTATGACCTGTACGAAGGATTCTTGTGTATCCACCTGGTCTGTCAGCGATTTTTACTGAAATATCTCTAAAAAGTTCAGTTACTGCATGTTTATCTTGCAAATAACTAAAAACCAAACGTCTTGATTGTGTAGAATCGTCTTTTGCTCTATTAATAAGCGGTTCAACAAACTTTCTTAAAGCTTTTGCTTTAGCAAGAGTTGTATTGATACGTTTATGTGTAATGAGCGAAGACGCCATGTTTGACAACATAGCATTGCGATGTGCACTTTTTCTACCTAAATGGTTTATTTTTTTACCGTGTCTCATTTGCTCTTAATCCTTATCTAATTTATATTTTGCTACATTCATTCCAAATTCGAGGTTTTTAGTTTTCACTAAGTCCTCAAGTTCGTTCAATGATTTCTTACCAAAGTTTCTGAACTTTAATAAATCATTTCTTTCGTATGACACTAAATCACCAAGAGTTTCAACATCAGCAGCTTTAAGGCAATTAAGCGCTCTAACCGATAAGTCTAAATCTGTAAGTTTTGCTTTAAGCAATTGGCGAATGTGTAATGAAGTTTCATCAAATTCGTCATCAACTTCTTCGACCTCTTCTTCAAATGATATTTTATCATCCGAGAAAAGCATAAAGTGTTGAATTAAAATTTTGGCAGCCTCTTTTAAAGCTTCTTTTGGGTGAATTGAACCATCGGTATCAAGTTCCAAAATAAGTTTTTCAAAGTCAGTTTTTTGTTCAACTCTATAATTATCAACTATTATTTTAACGTTTCTAATAGGAGTATGAATAGAGTCAATTACAATTACGCCAATTCCACTATGAAGAGTTCTGTTCTCTTCTGCCGAAATGTAACCACGTCCTTTATCAACTGTAAGTTCAATCGATAGTTTAACGTTAGGTTCCATATGACAGATTTCCAATTCAGTATTTAAAACTTGGAAGCTATTAAGAAATTTATTAATATCACCAGCTTTAAAAACTTCTTGTCCACTTAAGTTAATTACCACTTTCTCGCTAGAAACAGTATCGATTTGGTTAACCAAACGAACTTGTTTAAGATTTAATACGATATCGGTAACATCTTCGATTACGCCTTTAATCGTAGAAAATTCTTGGTCAACGCCTTCAATTTTCAATGATGTAATTGCATAACCTTCTAATGAGGACAAAAGGACTCTTCGCAAGGCATTACCAATCGTTATACCGTACCCTGGTTGTAAAGGACGAAATTCAAAGACACCACGCTTTTCGCTAGCTTCAAGCATGATAACTTTATCGGGTTTTTGGAATGTTAATATAGCCATGTTTATCCTTAATTTTTTATATTGTTCAATGATTATTTTGAGTACAACTCAACGATCAACTGTTCTTTGATGTTTTCTGGAATAGCATCACGCTCTGGGTAGTTGATAAACTGACCTGAATATGAACTTAAATCCCATTCCAACCATGAGTATTTACTGTTTGGACGTGAGCCAATTGCTTCTACGATTACTTCCATCGCTTTTGATTTTTCTCTAACAGAGATTTTATCACCAGGACGTAATTGATATGATGCGATATTCACTACACTACCGTTAACAGTAATATGTTTGTGCGACACTAGCTGACGAGCAGCAGCTCTTGTTGGAGCGATACCAAGACGGTAAACAACGTTATCTAGACGAGCTTCAAGAAGTTTAAGTAAATCGTCACCAGTACGACCTTTCATACGAGCAGCTTGGTCGAACGTTTTTCTAAACTGACGTTCTAAAATACCATAAGTATATTTAACCTTTTGTTTTTCCAATAATTGGATTCCATACTCAGAAACTTTACCACGACGTCTTGATTGGCCGTGTTGTCCTGGTGGATAATTTTTCTTTTCAAAATATTTATCAGGACCGTAAATTGCTTCATGAAATTTACGTGCAATTCTAGTCTTTGGACCTATATATCTTGCCATTTTTTTCTATTTTTTAGTTGTTAAAAAATTAAACTCTTCTTCTTTTAGGAGGACGACAGCCATTGTGAGGCAACGGAGTTACATCAACAATTTCAGTTACTTCAACACCCGCTGAATGAATAGTACGGATAGCAGATTCTCTACCTGCTCCAGGTCCTTTTACATAAACTTTCACTTTTCTAAGTCCTAAATCAAATGCGACTTTTACACAATCTTGAGCAGCCATTTGTGCTGCATAAGGAGTGTTTTTCTTAGATCCGCGAAAACCCATTTTCCCAGCAGAAGACCAAGATATTACTTGTCCTTCGTTGTTGGTAAGAGACACGATCACGTTGTTAAAACTAGCGGACACGTATGCTCTTCCAGTTGCTTCAACTTTAACAACTCTTTTCTTTGTTACTTTAGAAGTTTTTGCCATAATTACAATTAATTACTCTCTTTTAATTACTATTTAGTTGCTTTTTTCTTGTTAGCAACAGTCTTTCTTTTCCCTTTACGGGTTCTAGCATTGTTTTTAGTACTTTGTCCGCGTAATGGAAGACCTAGACGATGACGAATGCCACGATATGAACCGATGTCCATTAATCGTTTAATATTCATCTGTACTTCAGAGCGCAAGGCACCTTCTACTTTAATTTCTCCGATAATGTTACGGATAGCTGACAACTCATCATCATTCCATTCCGTTACTTTTTTATCATAATTTACGCCAGCTTGTGCTAAAATTTTGCGTGCTGTGCTTCTTCCTATACCAAAGATATAGGTCAGTCCGATTTCTCCTCGTTTATTATTTGGTAAATCGACACCTGCAATTCTTGCCATAAATTTTTTACTTTAATCTATTGGTTTACTACTATTTACTTTTATTATCCTTGACGTTGTTTAAACTTAGGGTTCTTTTTGTTAATCACAAAAATAACGCCTTTACGTTTTACCACTATACAGTCAGCAGATCTCTTTTTTACCGATGCTCTAACTTTCATTTTTATTGGTTTATTTTAATTTATTTATATCTAAATGTTATTCTTCCTTTGGATAAATCATATGGCGACATTTCTAGTTGTACTTTATCGCCAGGCAGTATCTTAATGTAATGCATTCGCATTTTTCCAGAAATATGAGCTATGATTATGTGCCCATTTTCTAATTCAACACGAAACATCGCATTTCCTAGCGATTCTATTACAGTTCCATCTTGTTGTATCGTTAATTGTTTAGCCATTTATTAGTTATTGTTTATTATTTGATCAATAAATTCATAAGTAGAAAGTATTTCAGCTTGATTGTCTCTCACTACAATTTGATGTTCAAAATGAGCTGAGGGCATTCCGTCTGAGGTTCTAACGGTCCAACCATCGTTCTCGAAAATAATTGATTTCTTTCCAAGATTAATCATTGGCTCGATACAGATGACCATTCCACTTTTTAGTCGGTAGCCAGTTCCCTTTTGTCCATAATTTGGAACATTTGGTTTCTCGTGTAAGGATTTTCCAATGCCGTGACCAACCAACTCTCTGACGACACTATAATTCCTAGCTTCAACATACGATTGAACTGCATATCCAATATCACCAGTAGTATTGCCCGAAACGGCAACTTTAATTCCTTCATACAAGGACTCTTTGGTGGCATTTACAAGTTCAATAATTTCGGGTTTAACCAATCCCACTAAAAATGTATATGCATAATCTCCATGATAACCATTTTTCTTAACACCACAATCTACCGATACGATGTCTCCGTCTTTCAAAAATCTGTCATCAGGAATACCATGAACAACTCTGTCGTTGATAGAAATGCACAACGTTGCAGGGAATCCATTATAGCCTTTAAAAGATGGTACTGCATTATTATCCCGAATGTATGTTTCTGCAATCGTATCTAGAAATTTCGCAGTAACACCTGGTTTAATAAATTTGGCAACCTCTCCTAAAGTTTTTCCAACAAGCAAAGAACTTTCTTTAATTAACCTTATTTCAGATTCTGATTTAACAATATTAGAAATTATATTTTTCAAAACTTATATTCCTATTGAAGATCTACCTTTAATTCTACCGGATTTTGTCAATCCATCATAATGTCGCATCAATAAGTGACTTTCGATTTGTTGAAGAGTATCCAATACAACACCCACAAGAATCAACAATGAAGTACCACCATAGAATTGAGCAAATTGAGAATTTACGCCAAATTGTCGAACAATTGCAGGCATAATAGCAACGAAAGCTAAGAACATTGAGCCAGGTAATGTAATTCTTGACATTACATTATCAATAAATTCACCTGTTTTTTTACCCGGTTTGATACCTGGTATAAAACCACCATTTCTTTTTAAATCTTCTGCAATTTGATTAGGATTAATACTAATCGCAGTATAGAAATAAGTAAATGCAATGATCATGAGTGCAAAAGTGAAATTATAAGTAAAACCTTGGAAATCCGAAAAAGCAGCAGCTAAACCTGATAAACTTTCAGTACTAGAGAATGAAAGCAAAGTCAAAGGCAAGAACATGATTGCTTGAGCGAAGATAATAGGCATTACACCAGCCGCATTAACTTTTAGAGGTAAATACTGACGTACACCACCATATTGTTTGTTCCCAACAATACGTTTTGCGTATTGTACAGGAATTTTTCTAGTTCCTTGAACCAGTAAGATGGTAACGAGTACAACACCGACTAAGATAGCTAATTCGAGAATAAATACAACAAGACCACCGCCTTGATCTTCCATTCTGGAGATAAACTCACCAAACAGTGAGAAAGGTAAACGAGCAATAATACCAATCATGATAATTAAAGAGATCCCATTACCAATACCTTTATCGGTAATTTTCTCTCCCAACCACATTACAAACATAGTTCCTGTAACAAGTACAATCACTGCTGTAACGTAGAACATGATGGAGATAGCTGCATTTGGAATAAATGGATAAAATGCTTCTGAAGGCATTTGACTCACTAAATTCGAGATGTATGCAGGTGCTTGTAAGCCTGTAACCACAATAGTTAGCCAACGAGTAATCTGATTGATTTTTTTCCTTCCACTCTCACCTTCTTTTTGAAGGCGTTGGAAAAAAGGAACAGCCATTCCTAACAATTGAATTACGATAGATGCAGAGATATACGGCATAATTCCCAACGCGAAAATAGACGCGTGAGAAAATGCACCACCCGAGAACATATCTAATAATCCTAACAAACCTTGTTGAGAATTACTTTTAAAATTTGAAAGCATACTTGGATCAATACCAGGAATCACGATGTGTGATCCCAAACGGTAAATGATTACGATAAGAATTGTATAAATAATTCTTTTACGTAACTCTTCAATCCTATATATGTTTTTTATTGTTTCAATCAGTCGTTTCATGTAATGTTAGATTTTAGTTGCAGTTCCACCTAGAGATTCTATGGCTGCAACAGCAGTTGCAGAGAAAGCATTAGCTACTACATTAATTTTAGCAGTAAGAGTTCCTTTTCCTAATACTTTTATGATTTCGCTTTTGCTAATTAAACCATGATTTTGTAAAACTTCATGGGTAAAATCGACAATATTAAAATCATCATGTAAACGTTGAAGAGTACTTACGTTAACAGCAGTATACTCAATGCGATTGATGTTTTTGAAACCGCCTTTTGGAACGCGTCTATAAAGAGGCATTTGACCGCCTTCAAAACCACCTTTACTTGAGTAGCCTGAACGAGATTGAGCTCCTTTATGACCTCTTCTAGCAGTGCCACCACCACCAGAACCTTGACCGCGACCCAATCTTTTGTTGTCTTTTGTAGAACCAGCTGCGGGTTTAAGATTAGATAAATTCATATTTGTAATTTTCTAAATTCGTTTAAATTATATTTCTTCTACCTTAATAAGGTGTTGTACTTTATTAATCATCCCCATAATTTGTAGAGATCCCTCTACTTCGATTGGACGATTCATACGAGTAATACCTAGAGCCTTAAGAGTACGTTTTTGACGTTCCGGACGATCGATACCACTTTTTACTTGAGTGATTTTATACTTTTGCATTACTATATTTTTTATTTTTACTATCAAAAACATGCAAATTTACAAAAAATCTACATATTTACAAAATAATTGTTTGAAAAATCTCAATAAGGTTATCCGTTGAACACCTTATTAAGATCAATACCACGAAGTTGAGCTATAGTATAAGGATCACGCATTTGTGCAAGAGCGTCAAAAGTTGCTTTTACCACACTGTGTGGATTAGAAGATCCTTTAGATTTTGCTAGTACGTCTTTTACACCAACACTTTCCAAAACAGCACGCATAGCACCACCAGCAATTACTCCAGTTCCAGACGCAGCTGGACGAAGTAATACTAATGAACCACTATATCTACCTTCTTGAGCGTGAGGCAAAGTTCCTTTTAACACAGGCACTTTTATTAGATTTTTCTTAGCATCATCGATGCCTTTTGCGATAGCAGCGGTTACCTCTTTAGCTTTACCTAAACCATAACCAACAACTCCATTTTCGTTTCCAACAACTACAACAGCAGAAAAACTGAATGTACGTCCACCTTTGGTTACTTTTGTAACACGTTGGATACTTACTAGACGATCTTTAAATTCGATTTCGCTAGATTTTACTTTTTTAATATTTGCGTTTGGCATAGCTTATAATTAGAATATTAAACCACCTTCTCTAGCACCATCTGCTAAAGATTTAACTCGACCATGATATAGATAGCCGTTTCTGTCAAAAACGACACTTGAAATTCCTGCTTCTAAAGCTCTTTCAGCAAGGTTTTTTCCAACCAATTTTGCTTTTTCGCTTTTAGTAATTTTTGATTCACTGATTGCAGGAATTGCAGAAGAAGAAGCAACCAAAGTTGTTCCGCTTAAATCGTCAACGATTTGAGCGTAAATTTGTTTATTGCTTCTATAGACAGAAAGACGTAATTGTTCAGGAGTACCCTTAACAATTTTTCGAATTCTGAGTTTAATCCGATTTCTTCTGAACTCTTTTTTATTTTTAATAGCCATTTCTCTTTAAAATTAAATCGTTTTCTTAAAATTTTATTTTTTCTCAGCTGATTTACCAGCTTTTTTGCGAAGAACTTCACCTTGAAAACGAATCCCTTTTCCTTTATAAGGCTCAGGTTTACGATAAGAGCGTATTTTAGCAGCTACTTGTCCTAAAAGTTGTTTGTCCATACTTTTAAGAATAATTAGAGGGCTTTTCCCTTTTTCTGCAACAGTCTCTACTTTAATTTCATTTGGAAGTTGAAAGATAATATTGTGAGAATATCCTAAAGCAAGGTCTAAGTTTTGACCAGTAGCAGTAGCACGAAATCCAACACCTACCACCTCTTGTATGATAGTGAATCCTTCGGAAACACCTTTAACCATATTAAAAACAAGAGATCTGTAAAGACCATGCATCGCTCTATGGCGTTGTTGCTCGGTAGCTCTATTTAGAGTTAATACGTCACCATCAACTAGCAATGTAATTGCAGGGTCAACAGCTTGTGTAAGCTCTCCGAGTGGTCCTTTAACGGTTACAACATTATTTTTATTAACAACAATTTCGACGCCTTTTGGTAGTGAAATAGGAAGTTTTCCAATTCTTGACATAATTTTTTCCTCCTTTTTTTATTAACTAATGTAACAAATTACTTCACCGCCCATTTTGCTAACGCGCGCTTCTTTGTCTGTAGTAAGTCCTTTAGATGTAGAAATAATTGCTATTCCTAATCCGTTTAGAACTCTTGGCAAGTTATCTGCTGAAACATAACGTCTCAGACCAGGTTTACTAACGCGTTCAAGTGTTCTAATTGCACTTTGTTTATTACCTGGGTGATATTTAAGAGCGATCTTAATATTACCTGGTTTTTTATCATCCTCGAATTTATAATTAAGGATGTATCCTTTTTCAAACAAAATTTTAGTAATTTCTTTTTTTATGTTTGAAGTAGGTACTTCTACCATCTTATGATTTGCCATCACGGCATTACGTATTCTGGTTAAGTAATCTGAAATTGGATCAGTGTTCATTTCTTTGATCTTTTTTTTATAATATTACCAACTTGCTTTTTTAACTCCTGGGATTAATCCATAAGATGCCATTTCTCTGAAATTGATACGTGATACACCAAATTCTCTCATGTAACCTTTAGGACGACCAGTTAACTGACAACGATTATGCTTTCTAATAGGGTTTGAATTATAAGGTAATTTTTGCAACCCAATGTAATCGCCAGCTTCTTTTAGTGCAATTCGTTTGGCCGCAAATTTGTCGGCCATTTGTGCTCGTTTTACTTCACGAGCTTTAATTGATTCCTTTGCCATTTATAATCTAGATTTTTTGATTTTTAAAAGGTAAACCAAAGTTTTTCAACAGCGACATACATTCTGCATCTGATTTAGCAGAAGTAACGAATGTGATATCCATTCCGTTGATCTTCATGATTTTATCAATTTCCAATTCAGGAAAGATAATTTGTTCTGTAACGCCTAAGGTATAGTTACCTTTTCCGTCAAAACCTTTATCGTTAATTCCTTTAAAATCGCGAATACGAGGAATTGAAACTGATACTAAACGATCCAAAAATTCATACATTCTTTCTCCACGAAGAGTAACACGAGCGCCAATTGGCATTCCTTTTCTCAACTTAAAGTTAGAAATATCTTTTTTAGATTTTGTAGGTACTGCTTTTTGACCGGCTATAGTAGTCATTTCAATGATAGCAGTGTCTAAAATTTTCTTATCAGCGATGGCTGAACCCAAACCTTGGTTTAGTGAAATTTTTAGCAATTTTGGCACTCTCATTACCGTTTTGAATTTATATTCTTCGGTTAGTGCTGGGATGATTTCCTGATAATATTTATCTTTTAATCTTGGTGAATAAGCCATTATTTAATCTCCTCTCCACTTTTTTTGGAATAACGAATTAATTTTCCTTCAGAATTAATACGACGACCGGTTCGTGTTGCTACACCTTTAGCTTCTACAAGCATTAGGTTTGAAATATTGATTGGTGCTTCAATCTTAGCGATACCACCTTGAGGCATTTTTGCGTTAGGTTTGGTATGTTTAGATATAATGTTTACACCTTCAACAAGCGCACGAAGTTTTAAGACTTCTACTTTAAGGACTTTTCCTGTCAATCCTTTTGAGTCACCGGCTATTACTTTTACCGTATCTCCTTTTTTGATATGCAATTTAGCGCACATAAGTTGATGTTTTTCTCTTACTATTAAAGCACTTCTGGTGCTAATGATATAATTTTCATAAATTGTTTCTCGCGTAATTCACGAGCAACTGGTCCAAAGATACGGGTTCCACGGATCTCTTCGGTTGCGGTTAGAAGAACACATGCATTGTCATCGAAGCGAATATAGCTTCCATCTTTTCTGCGGACTTCTTTTTTAGTTCTAACTATTACTGCTTTAGACACTGTACCTTTTTTAACGGTACCAGATGGGATTGCATCTTTGATCGAAACAATAATTTTATCGCCAACGGAGGCATAACGTTTTTTTGTACCTCCAAGTACTCTAATGCACAAAACTTCTTTTGCGCCACTATTATCGGCTACTCTTAATCTTGATTCTTGTTGTATCATAACTACTTAGCTCTTTCAATGATTTCTACTAATCTCCAGCGCTTGCTTTTACTTAAAGGCCTGGTTTCCATAATACGGACTTTGTCGCCAATATTACAGTCATTGTTTTCGTCATGGGCTGCAAATTTGTTAGTTTTCTTCAAAAACTTACCATACTTTGCGTGTTTTAGTTTTCTTTCAACTATAACCACGATAGTTTTTTGCATTTTATTGCTGACAACGACACCTTCCCTTACTTTTCTTAAATTACGTTCCATATAAGGTTTCTTAATTTGTTTCTGCCTATTTGCTTACCTGATTATTGCGTGCTGCAACTTCAGTTTTTAAGCGGGCAATTGTTTTACGGTACTCTTTAATTTTATTAGGATTCTCAATTGGAGTAACAGCATGATTGATTTTAAGCTTTACCAATTGTTTTTGTTCCTGCTCTAGTCTTTCAAGAAGATCGTTCATTGAAAGTTCTTTAATTTCGCTTTGTTTCATTGATCTTAAATTGTTTCTTCTGTATAATCTCTTCTAACTACAAACGAAGTGAGAACAGGTAATTTTTGAGCTGCTAATCTTAATGCTTCTTTAGCGATTGCTAATGGAACACCTTCAGCTTCAAAAAGGATTCTACCTGGAGAAATTCTAGCAACAAATAATTCTGGTGCTCCTTTCCCTTTACCCATACGTACTTCGGCGGGTTTTTTTGTTACAGGTTTATCTGGAAAAATTCTAATCCAGATTTGACCCTCTCTTTTCATATAACGGGTCATTGCCTGACGTGCAGCTTCAATTTGACGACCTGTCATCCAGCATTCATCAAGAGATTTTAATGCAAAAGATCCAAAAGCGATTTCGCTTCCTCTTTTTGCAAACCCTTTCATTCTGCCTTTTTGCTGCTTTCTAAATTTAGTCTTCTTTGGTTGTAACATCGATATTTAATTTAATCGTTGATGTAAACTCTTTAATTATTTTCTTCTACGTTGAGGTCTTCTATTGTTTGGATTATTTCCACCAAAAGAAGATTTTGCATCTTTATCCTCTAGATTATTTACGAAAAGATCTTTCTTTCCATATACTAATCCTTTACAGATCCACACTTTTATACCAAGACGGCCATAAGTTGTGTGAGCTTCTGCTAAAGAATAATCGATTTCTGCACGTAGTGTATGTAAAGGAGTTCTACCTTCTTTAAAGTGTTCGCTACGAGCCATTTCAGCTCCACCAACACGGCCAGATACAGAAACTTTAATTCCTTCAGCACCAGTACGCATAGTAGAAGCGATACTAGTTTTTACTGCTTTACGATACGATACTCTACCTTCAATTTGACGAGCAATGTTTTGAGCTACTAAAACGGCATCCAATTCAGGGCGTTTTATTTCAGAGATATTAATTTGAATATCTTTGTTTGTAACTTTTTTCAACTCCTCTTTCAATTTATCTACTTCTTGACCGCCTTTACCTATTATTAAACCTGGACGAGCAGTATTAATAGTAATCGTAACGATTTTTAATGTTCTTTCGATATAAATTTTAGAGATACCTGCCTTTTGAAGACGAGCGTTTAAGTATTGTCTAATTTTGAAATCTTCAATTAGTTTTGCATCAGTGTTCTTTCCGCCGAACCAATTGGAATCCCATCCTCTAACGATACCAAGTCTTAGACTTATTGGATTTACTTTTTGTCCCATCTACTTTAATTTTTACTGTCAATGACTAATGTAACGTGGTTTGAGCGCTTTCTAACTCTGTATGCACGACCTTGAGGTGCGGTATGAATTCTTTTAAGCATTTTTCCACCATCTACGAATATTTCTTTGATGTACAAATTCGCATCTTCTAATCGTTCGCCTTCATTTTTCTGCTGCCAGTTAGCGATTGCAGATAGAAGAAGCTTACGAAGTTTTTCAGATGACTCTTTGCTGCTATATTTCAAGACATTCAAAGCTGGTTCAACCTTCATTCCCCTGATTAAATCTGCCATCAATCTGGTTTTACGAGGAGATGTTGGGTTGTTTACCAAACGAGCCATATAAGTACTTTTCTTACTCTCTTTTTTTAATTCGGCTCTTAAGCGTTTACGTGCTCCCATTTTTTTACTATTTTCTTATTTTTTGCCTTTATCTTTACTACCTGAGTGGCCCCTAAAGTTACGAGTAGGTGAAAACTCTCCGAGTTTATGTCCTACCATATTTTCCGTAACATATACGGGAATAAACTTGTTGCCATTGTGAACAGCAACAGTTTGACCAACGAAATCGGGAGTGATCATTGATGCACGTGACCATGTTTTAATTGTTCCTTTTTTTCCCGATTCTTGCGATTCTAAAACTCGTTTTTCGAGTTTATAATGAACATAAGGTCCTTTTTTTAACGAACGGCTCATAAATTGTTTCCTTTATCGTTATTTTTTTCTACTTTCGATTATATACTTATTCGATCTACTCTTTGGAGATCTTGTTTTGAAACCTTTAGAAGGTAACCCCTTACGTGAACGTGGTTGACCTCCAGAAGAGCGTCCTTCACCTCCACCCATTGGGTGATCTACGGGATTCATAACAACACCACGTACTCGAGGACGACGGCCTTGCCAACGTGAACGACCAGCTTTTCCAGATACTTCAAGATTATGTTCAATATTAGAACACATCCCAACAGTAGCCTTGCAAGTAGTCAATATCAAACGTGTTTCTCCCGAAGGTAATTTCACGATTGCATATTTTCCGTCACGGGACAATAATTGAGCGTATGAACCAGCACTTCTTGCCATTTTGGCACCTTGTCCTGGGCGTAACTCAATGTTATGGATTACAGTACCAAAAGGTACTTCAGATAAGAATAAAGTATTACCTAACTCTGGTGCAACGCCAACTCCTGAAACCAACACTTGACCTACTTGAAGTCCATGTGGTGCAACGATATAGCGTTTTTCACCATCTGCGTATGCTAATAATGCAATACGAGCTGATCTATTAGGATCATACTCAATTGATTTAACGGTTGCAGGGATATTTTCTTTATCTCTTTTAAAATCTATGACACGATACATTTTCTTGTGACCTCCTCCAAGGTATCTCATTGTCATCTTACCCGAGCTATTTCTACCACCTGAGCGTTTTTGAGGAGTCAATAAACTCTTCTCAGGTGTTGCTGTAGTTATCTCGTCAAACGTACTTATTAATTTAAAACGTTGACCGGGTGTTACTGGATTGAATTTCTTTAAAGCCATTACTTAAATATTGCTATAAAAATCAATAATTTGACCATCTTTTAATTTCACGATTGCCTTTTTAAAGGTACTTTTTCGACCAACAATGTACCCAGACTTCGTGTTTCTTGCAGTGCGTTTTCCACGTTGTATTAACGTATTAACTGCTTCAACTTTAACTTGATAAAGTTCTTCAACTGCATTTTTAATTTGATATTTATTGGCCTTTCTATCTACCACAAAACCATAGCAGTTGTTTTTCTCTCCTGCAGTGGTAACTTTTTCAGTGATTATAGGCTTAATAATAGTGTTCATGCCGTTCTTGTTAATATTTTTTTACTCTTCAGTTGTATTCAAATTGTTTATTTTCTCCATCGCGCTTTCGAAAAATACGATAGTGTCTGAATTCAATACATCATAAGTATTTAAATCAGAAACATTTACAGTATTAACCTTTTTTAAATTACGAGAGGACAAATATACGTTTTTTATTGATTCAGTCACCACAAATAGGATTTTTTTATCAACAAGTTTAAAATTGTTCAATAATCCAATGATATCTTTGGTTTTTGGAGCTACTAAAGAGTAATCTTCTACTACAAGAATTTGATTTGCTCTGTTTTTAATTGACAAAGCAGATAAACGTGCTAAACGTTTCACTTTTTTATTCAATTTAAAACTGTAATCACGTGGATGAGGACCAAAAGCTCTAGCTCCACCTGGGAAAAGAGGCGATTTGATACTACCTGCACGTGCTCCACCTGTACCTTTTTGTTTTTTCAATTTTCGAGTGCTACCCGATACTGTAGATTTTTCAAGTGAACTATGAGTTCCTTGACGACGGTTTGCCAAAAGTTGTTTCACATCTAGCCAGATAACGTGATCGTTAGGCTCAATATTGAAAACTTCTTCGTTTAAAGCTACAGATTTAGAAGATAAACTTCCGTCAGTTTTATATACTTTTAACTCCATCTCTCAATTTTTAAATAGGTGCCTTTTGGTCCTGGTACAGAACCTTTTACAACTAATAAGTTTTTTTCGGGAACAATTTTAAGAACTTCTAAGTTAAGAATTTTAACTTTTTGATTTCCCATTCTTCCAGCCATTCTCATTCCTTTGAATACACGTGAAGGGTAAGAAGAAGCTCCTAATGAACCTGGTGCACGTAAACGGTTGTGTTGACCGTGGGTTTGTCCACCAACACCATGAAATCCATGACGTTTTACAACACCTTGGAAACCTTTTCCTTTTGCATGTCCGGTAACATCTACAAATTCTCCTTCAGAAAATACTGCAACATTTACCTCTTCACCGAAGTTTTTTCTATGTTCTACTTCAAAACGGGTGAACTCCATAACTATTCTTTTTGGAGTTGTACCTGCTTTTTTAAAATGTCCTTTTAAAGGACCGTTTGTGTTTTTCTCTTTTTTTTCGCCAAATGCTAGTTGAATTGCTTCATAACCATCATTTTGAATTGAACGAACTTGAGTAACAACACAAGGACCAGCTTCTATAACGGTGCATGGTAAATTTTTACCAGAGGCATCAAATATGCTAGTCATTCCAATCTTTTTGCCAATTAATCCTGACATTGTTTTTTGTTTAACTTGTTTGTACTAGTGCTAACGATACTTAACTTACACTTTGATTTCTACTTCAACGCCGCTAGGCAATTCGAGTTTCATCAATGCGTCAATTGTTTTTGACGAAGTACTATAGATGTCTAGTACTCTTTTGTAAGTTGATAACTCAAATTGTTCTCTCGACTTTTTGTTAACAAACGTAGATCTGTTAACTGTAAAAATCTTTTTTTGTGTAGGCAGAGGTATCGGACCATTCACAACTGCTCCCGCAGTTCTAACAGTCTTTACGATCTTTAAAGCTGATTTATCAACTAAATTATGATCGAACGATTTTAATTTAATTCTAATTCTCTGATTCACGATTTTTTATTTATTTGGTTTTTCGTTTATTTTTGTTCTAGGATTGCTTTTGCAATATGATCAGGAGTAATTGCATAATGGCTTAATTCCATTGTAGAGCTTGCACGACCAGAAGATTGAGTTCTTAAGTTAGTTACATATCCAAACATTTCGGACAATGGAACTTTCACATTAATAATCTGAGATGCAATTCTTGATTCAATGCTCTCAATAATCGCTCTTCTTCTATTTAAGTCACCTGTAATATTTCCAACATAATCGGTAGGAGTATTTACTTCTACATTCATAATTGGTTCTAATATTACTTTGCTTACTTTTTTACTAGCTTCTTTAAATCCGATGCTAGCACATATTTCAAAAGACAATGCATCTGAATCGACTGCGTGGAATGATCCATCTAATAGTCGAACTTTAAGTCCTTCAACAGGATATCCTGCCAATGGTCCGTTCAAAATTGCATTTTTAAATCCTTTTTGAATTGATGGAATAAACTCTTTCGGGATGTTTCCACCTTTTACTTCGTTGATAAACTGAAGTCCAGTAACACCTTCGTCCGCTGGTCCCATGTGGAAAACGATATCAGCAAATTTACCTCTACCACCGGATTGTTTTTTGTAAACTTCGCGATGTTGAGTAGATCCTGTAATTGCTTCGTGATATGCCACTTGAGGATTTCCTAAATTACATTCAACTTTGAATTCTCTTTTTAAACGATCAACAATGATATCAAGGTGAAGTTCACCCATACCGCTAATAATAGTTTGTCCAGAAATTTCATCTGTTTTAACTGAGAAAGTTGGATCTTCTTCAGCTAATTTGTGTAACCCCAATGATAATTTATCTAAATCATCTTTAGTTTTTGGTTCAATTGCAATTGCAATAACTGGTTTTGGAAAAACGATATTTTCTAAAACGATTGGATGTTTTTCATCACAGAGGGTATCCCCTGTTCTGATTTCCTTAAATCCAATAGCAACACCAATATCACCTGCTTCGATAAAATCGATTGGGTTTTGTTTATTTGCGTGCATTTGAATAAGTCTAGAAATACGTTCTTTTTTGCCTGAAGTACTATTAAGTACGAAGCTACCAGCATTTAAGCGACCCGAATATACTCTAAAGAAGCAGATTCTTCCTACATAAGGATCCGTAGCAATTTTAAAAGCCAATGCGGAGAAAGGCTCGTTTACTGCAATTTTACGAACTTCCTCTTTTTCTGTTTCTGGATTGATTCCAATAACAGTAGCTTTATCAATAGGACTAGGCAAAAATCTAAGTACAGCATCCAATAAACGTTGTACTCCTTTGTTTTTGAAAGCAGAGCCACAATAAACAGGAGTAATAGACATATTAATGGTTGCCAAACGAATTGCTTCTACGATCTCATCAAAAGTTATAGAATCAGGATCGTCCATGAATTTTTCTAAAAGGGTGTCATTTTGTTCTGCAACAGCTTCGATAAGAATGTTACGATATGTTGCCACATCGTCTAACATATCTTCTGGAATTGCTACTTCTCTAATTTGAACTCCTTTAGGATCTTCATCCCAGATATAAGCTTTGTTTTCTACCAAATCGACAATCCCACAAAAGGTCTCTTCAGAGCCAATTGGTAATTGCATTGGAATTGCATTTGCACCCAAGCGTTTTTTAATTTGGTCGACAACGTGATAAAAATCAGCACCCGCTCTATCCATTTTGTTTACAAATGCCAAACGTGGAACTTTATATTTATCTGCCTGACGCCATACAGTTTCGGATTGAGGCTCAACCCCACCGACAGCGCAAAATAGAGCAACAGCTCCATCCAATACACGAAGAGAACGTTCTACTTCAACCGTAAAGTCAACGTGACCTGGGGTGTCGATAATATTGATTTTATATTCATTATCATCTAAACTCCAAAACACAGTTGTAGCTGCAGAAGTAATAGTTATACCACGTTCCTGCTCTTGGGCCATCCAGTCCATAGTAGCAGTTCCTTCGTGAACTTCACCAATTTTATAACTCTTGCCTGTATAATACAAAATACGCTCGGTCGTTGTAGTTTTACCGGCGTCGATATGAGCCATAATTCCAATATTTCTCGTAAGTTTAAGTTCGTTGCTCATTGTAGTGTATTATAACTTTTTAAAGTTGGTATTTAAATTCTTTTTATTCATTAAAACTTGAAGTGAGAGAATGCTTTGTTGGCATCTGCCATACGGTGCATATCTTCTTTACGTTTGTAAGCTGCTCCTTCTTCTTTGTAACCAGCCATAATTTCTTGCGCTAATTTCAATGACATTGATTTGTCATGACGTTTACGTGAGAAATTAATCATGTTTTTCATCCCGATTGAAGATTTACGATCAGCACGAATTTCTGAAGGAATTTGGAATGTAGCTCCACCAATACGACGACTTCTTACTTCTACAGCAGGAGTTACGTTGGCTAATGCTTTTTTCCATACTTCCAAACCATCTTCTTTGGTTTTTTCGCTTACTATTTCTATTGCATCATAGAAAATGGTGTAGGCGGTGTTCTTCTTCCCTTGCAACATTAAGTTGTTTACAAATTTTGTAACGAGTGTATCGTTAAATTTGGGGTCTGGAAGAATAATTCTTTTTTTAGGTGTTGCCTTTCTCATGTTTTGGAAATGCTAATTTTTTTAATACGATTACTTTTTCTTTGGTCTCTTTGTACCATACTTTGATCTTCTTTGGTTTCGACCATCAACGCCTGATGTATCGAGCGCACCACGAATAATGTGGTATCTTACACCTGGTAAATCTTTAACACGACCACCGCGAATCATCACGATTGAGTGCTCTTGCAAGTTGTGTCCTTCTCCAGGGATATAAGCGTTAACCTCTTTACCATTGGTTAATCTTACCCTAGCTACTTTTCTCATTGCTGAGTTTGGTTTTTTAGGTGTTGTTGTGTAAACTCTCACACATACACCGCGTCGCTGAGGACAACCATCAAGTGCAGGAGACTTGCTTTTGTAGACTAATTTTTGTCTTCCTTTTCTTACTAATTGCTGAATTGTAGGCATTTTCCTCTTTATTTGTTTTCAGTTCAATATATTAACTACCCAGTTTTATTTGGGACTGCAAAGGTAATACTTATTTTCATATAATCAAGGGTTTGCATAAAATAATTTCAACTTTTTCGACAGTCCCGCTTTTTTAACACTCAAATTAACTTTTTCGGCAACTCATCGTCGTTGACAATTTATCCAATACAAATAGCTCATTAAAAATTGAATTTTATACTACTTTATTACTTAGTATACTCTTATTTTTGTAACTTTGCAATAAAATATCAGCAAAACCACATAATGGCATTAAACACGAATTTTTTAAATGATTTAAATCCTGTTCAGCAAGAGGCTGCCAAAGCTTTTAAAGGTCCCTCATTAATTATTGCAGGTGCAGGCTCCGGTAAAACAAGGGTGCTCACCTACCGAATTGCATACATGATTCAGCAAAAGGTGGATCCATTTAATATTCTATCACTTACCTTTACCAACAAAGCAGCGAAAGAGATGAAAGAGAGAGTTCTGAAGTTGATTGGAGGGAGTGAAGCTCGTAATGTGTGGATGGGTACTTTTCACTCTATTTTTGCTAGAATTCTCAGAAGCGAAGCGGAACTATTGGGATATTCATCCGCTTTTACTATTTTTGATACTGACGATGTGAAAAGTCTTTTAAAATCAATTGTCAAAGAGCTTGATTTAGACTCTAAAGTATATACTCCCGGCTATCTTATTGGCCGAATTTCGATGGCTAAAAACAATTTAATCTCAGACTCGGAATACAATCAAAACACGGAGATTTTGGCAACCGACAGATCGGCGCAAAAACCTCGGACAGGAGAAGTTTTTTCTATCTATAATAAAAGGTTGAGAAAATCAAATGCCATGGATTTTGACGACCTACTATTCAACACCAATATCCTTTTTAGAGATCACCCCACAATATTGTACAAATATCAACAGAAATTCAAATACATATTAGTAGATGAATACCAAGACACCAATCATGCACAATATTTAATTTTAAAAAAGCTATCAGCTTCCAACGAAAATATTTGCGTGGTGGGAGATGACGCTCAAAGTATTTATGCATTTAGAGGGGCCAATATTCAAAATATATTAAATTTCAAAAAAAATTACCCCAGCTACCAACTTTTTAAACTTGAGCAAAACTACCGCTCTACTAAAAACATTGTAAACGGTGCCAACAGTTTAATCAAAAACAATCAGAAACAGATTGAAAAAAACATTTGGACATCGAATCAAGAGGGTGATAAAATAACAATTTTCGAATCTGAAAGCGAAAGTGGAGAAGGAAAAAGAATTGCACAATCTATTTTGGAAGCCATTAAAGAGAATGAGATGCAGTTTTCTGATTTTGCTATACTTTATCGGACCAATGCTCAATCGAGAGCCTTTGAGGAAGCTTTTCGAAAACAAAATATCGCCTACCAGATTTTTGGCGGACTCTCCTTTTACAAACGGAAAGAGATTAAAGATCTTCTGGCATATTTCAGGCTCACCATCAAT
The DNA here is from genome assembly GCA_038240835.1 of Bacteroidales bacterium. Classification (GTDB taxonomy): domain Bacteria; phylum Bacteroidota; class Bacteroidia; order Bacteroidales; family WCHB1-69; genus JBAXTE01. Next base: position 25,216 of record JBBRGJ010000033.1, read on the forward strand.
CCTTTTGACGAAGAAGCGCTAAAACGGGTAATAAACTATCCAGCCAGAGGATTGGGTCAAACAACCTTGGAGCGAATCATTATTAAAAGTAGCGAAACAGGAATTCCCATGTGGACCATACTTTCAAAACCAAGAGAGTTTCAACTGGCCGTAAACGGGCCTACTGCGGAAAAACTCGTCGATTTTTCGATGATGATTGAAAGTTTCAGAGTTCAGTTAGAGACCACCAATGCATACGACTTGGCTTTTTTAATTGCCCAATCGTCTGGTATTCTCAAAGACCTTCAATCAAAAATAGCTGAAGAGCCCGAACATCTTCAAAATGCAGAAGCATTATTAAATGCCATTCAAGATTTTATCGATGGGGAATCCGAACCTTCTATAAATGATGAACCTGTGCAAGAATTTAAAACCCTAACTCAATTCTTAAGCGAAGTGTCGTTAATGACCGATTTGGAGGAGACTTCTAAAGATAAAAACAAAGAAATAGATACCAACAAGGTTTCGCTCATGACCATTCACAGTGCAAAGGGACTTGAATTTCCATACGTGTATATTGTTGGACTGGAAGAGAATCTGTTTCCATCTTTTATGGCGATGAGTTCTCGGAGTGAACTAGAAGAAGAGAGACGACTCTTTTATGTAGCCCTTACGAGGGGCGAGAAGAAGGTGTTTTTGAGTCACGCCCAAGGAAGAATGCGATGGGGGCAATATCAGTTTTGCGAACCCAGCCGGTTTATCGACGAGATAGACTCCTCTTTTACGGAACAAATTGCTGTTTCTTCTTCGGTTTCGGGAAACGAGTCTAAAGGAACTTCCTCTTCAAAACAGAAACTATCCTTTAGAATTGAACCCAAAACAAACCCGCCTGCTTCAATTTCACAAAAAAACGTAATTGGGAAGTTGAAACGAGTGGACAGTGTAACCTCAGCCTATTCTCCAAAATCAGCCAGCAACAGCATTAATATCTCAAAAGGGCAACACGTAACCCACGACAAATTTGGGATAGGAGAAGTAATAGACATAGAAGGTGAAGGTTCTAATAAAAAAGCAATTATATTTTTTGACGGGATTGGAGAAAAAACATTACTTTTGCAGTTTGCGAAACTTACCATAATATAATTCCCCCATATTATGTAATTGCAATTAAACGATGGGAACGAAACAGAGTTCCCCATTATAAATAATAATTTTTGACAAAAATAGAAATAAACAATATGGAATATAACACAGGAAGAGACTATCTTCCAATTAAAGAATATGGCAGAAATGTCAAAAAAATGGTTTCACATATTCTAACCATTGAAGATCGCGAGAAGAGGACTCAGCTTGCTAAATCTACCGTAAAAGTGATGTCTCAACTAAATCCAAACAACAAGGATTCGGAAGACTATTGGCATAAACTGTGGGATCATTTGTATATCATTTCTGATTTTAAACTCGACATCGATTCCCCATATCCAATGCCAGAGCCTTCGATGCTTGCAAAGCGTCCAGATCCAATTGCATACCCTAAAAGCAGAATCCGTTTTCGCCATTATGGTAAAACAATTGAGCAGATGATTGCCAAAGCTAGCAAAATGGATGATGGTGAAGAGAAACAAGCATTTGTTGCCGTAATAGGAAATCACCTTAAGAAATTATACATTACTTGGAACATGGATTCCGTAAGTGATGATTTGATTATTGACCATTTGGAATTACTTTCGAATGGTAAGTTGAAACTTGATGAGAACTTCCAACTTACGAAGACTCAAGACATTATTATTCAGAACAATCAAGCCCCAGTTGACACTTCGCTGCTTTCGCTAAAGAGCTTAGCTAGAAACAACAACAAGAGAAAAATTGGTCAACAAAGCAATCAGAAAAACAATAATCAGAAGAATTTTAAGAAGAAGTTTCAACCAAAATAATGGGGTATAATTATGTCATCATTCATTTTAGAAGCAAGCAATATTGTTAAATCTTACTCTAATCACGTTGCATTAGACGATGTAAGTATCAACAT
>JBBRGJ010000034.1:0-26973 GCA_038240835.1 Bacteroidales bacterium
AATTTTTCATCTTTTTGTATCGCTTTGTTTGCTAACAACACAAATGCAAGAGGTAAAACACCAAAGAAGGAATATATCGTATAATTAATTTGGATTTCAGGTGCAACCATTTTACTGATTACAAACTCAGGATAGACGAAAAACATGAGCGATAGAAAAACCAAAATCAGCACAAACATAGCGACACACAGCTTATTTTGCAAAGGTCTGTTTTTATACAAGAGAATAGTGGAAATAGCAACTCCAACAATAATAACGGACAATAATCCTAAGTAATAAGCGGGAATACCTCCAAGACCTGTTGAATCCTTTATCGACCAAACAGAATAGGTATAGTCGCCAAAAGTGGCAATCGGCAGAAAGAGCATAATGCTATAAAAAATGACAATTAATAAAAGATAAATGGATTGAATTCGTTGAATCATATAAATAAGAGTTTAAATTAATGAAATTATTTTGACACAAAAGTATTATTAATCGATAAATATCCAAGATATTGAACAGGAATAGTTCCCACCATCAAGGTAGGGCGAGCTTTTAGCGTAATACGTGTAGGTACATTGGTGCCAGCACCTGCCAAATTTAATCCAAAATTCAACATTGAATCTTTTGTTTTTCCCGTAAGCACCTTAAAAAGGTCAAAGTTCATCATCATTGGAATGGTTGTGATTCCACCATTTGGATTGATTTCAAAACGTTTATTTAAAACACCACGAGTCATCTCCATGTTGTCAATTTCCAAAATCCAATCAAGGGCAGAAAGCACCGCTTTGGTAGGATTAGGATTACGAGCATCCACATTCAGATTAAAACTCAATGGAAGACTTTTAGAGACATACGCCGTAGTTAATTTAGCCACATCCACGAACCCAATTTGACTCAAACTTTGAATCTGCTGAACATTTACACCCGCCATTTGGATATTATCAACGGTATTGAGTTTAAAATCACATTTAGCTAAACTTTGAAGTTCTTGCAACTGTTTGCAAGAGATAAAAGCAATCGTAATTGCTAAAACCATTGAAATACCTATTATTTTTCGTTTCATTATTTTATCAATTAGGTTCTTAATCTTTGATCAATTTTTTATATCGAATACGTTTTGGACCATCATCACCAAGTCGTTTCTTTTTATTCTCTTCGTAATCGCTATACGAGCCCTCGAAGAAATACACTTGAGAATCGCCCTCAAAAGCCAGAATATGAGTACACACTCTATCTAGAAACCATCTATCGTGAGAGATAATTACGGCGCAACCTGCAAAATTATCGAGCGCCTCTTCCAAAGCACGTAATGTATTGATATCTATATCATTGGTAGGCTCATCTAAAAGCAATACATTCGCTTCAGATTTTAAAGTCAACGCCAACTGCAATCGATTACGTTCCCCACCAGACAACACACCTGCTTTTTTACTTTGGTCAGTTCCACTGAAATTAAACCTAGAGATATAAGCACGAGCGTTTATCAGTTTACCCCCAAGTTGCATCTGTTCAGAACCATTAGAGATAATTTCATACACCGATTTTTCTGGATCAATGCTCGTATGTTGCTGATCAATATAAGCCAACTGAACCGTTTCGCCCGTTTCAAAAGTGCCCGTATCCGTTGATTCAAGTCCCATTATCAAACGGAACAGCGTAGTTTTTCCAGCGCCATTGGGTCCAATAATCCCAACAATTCCATTTGGAGGCAACATAAACGACAAGTTTTCATACAGCAGTTTATCACCATAAGCTTTAGAGATATTAATTGCTTCAATCACTTTATTTCCCAAACGAGGTCCATTGGGAATAAAAATCTCCAATTTTTCCTCTTTCTCTTTCATGTCTTGGTTCAGCAACTTATCATACGCATCCAATCTCGATTTAGATTTAGCTTGACGAGCCTTGGGAGCCATTCTGACCCATTCCAACTCCCTTTCCAACGTTTTTCTACGTTTACTCTCTTGCTTCTCTTCCATCTTCATGCGCGTTGTTTTTTGATCCAACCACGAAGAGTAATTGCCTTGCCATGGAATTCCCTCCCCGCGGTCGAGTTCTAAAATCCAACCGGCAACATTGTCTAAGAAATATCTATCGTGCGTAACTGCAATCACAGTTCCTTTGTATTGTTTTAAGTGCATTTCGAGCCACTCAATAGATTCCGCATCCAAGTGGTTGGTTGGCTCATCCAGTAAAAGAATATCAGGTTCTTTGAGCAATAATCTGCAAAGAGCAACTCTACGGCGTTCGCCACCCGATAAAAACTCCACAGACACATCGCCATCCGGACAACGTAATGCATCCATTGCACGTTCCAATTTCACATCTAACTCCCACGCATCATGATGATCAATCAACTCCGTCAATACCCCTTGGCGGTCGATTAACTTAGTCATCTCATCATCCGTAAGAGGTTCCGCAAAGCGATTATTCACGGCTTCATATTCATTTAAAATATCAACCACCTCTTGAACACCTTCCATCACCACCTCTTTGACCGTTTTGGAATTATCTAAAATTGGTTCTTGAGGCAAATATCCAACGCTATAACCGGGAGAAAAAACCACATCTCCCATAAAAGATTTATCTTCACCAGCAATGATTTTCAACAGTGATGATTTTCCAGATCCATTTAGACCAATTACACCAATTTTAGCACCGTAGTAAAAAGAGAGGTAAATGTTTTTCAACACTTGTTTGGCCGGAGGAAACACTTTGCTTACCTGCACCATTGAGAAAATAATTTTCTTATCGTCGCTCATATCTATATTTTATTTTTTTAATTATTAAATTGATTACCTGAAAGTTCCACCATATTTAATGACATCGTCTCCGGTAATATTTTTATCGCACAAGATCATCAGTCGTTCCACCACGTTGCGGAGTTCTCTGATATTTCCTGTCCAATTAATTTTTCTCAGCTCTTCGTATGCAGCTTCATCCACCGTTGGAGCAAGTCGTCCTTGATTTCTGGAAATATCTTCCAAAAAGTGTTGAGTAAGCAACGATATATCACTCAAACGTTCATTTAGCGAAGGCACATGAATTAAAATCACACTCAATCGATGGTATAAATCCTCACGAAAATTCCGATTGGCAATCTCCTCTTTTAGATTTTTATTCGTTGCAGCGACCACTCTAACATTCACCGAAATATCTTTTTCGCCGCCTACTCGAGTGATTCTTCCCTCTTGCAAAGCCCGTAGTACTTTTGCTTGCGCTGATAAACTCATATCGCCAATTTCATCCAAAAAGAGCGTTCCTCCATCAGCAAGTTCAAAGTTTCCTTTTTTCTGCTTAATGGCCGAAGTAAACGATCCTTTTTCGTGACCAAACAGCTCACTTTCAATCAATTCAGAAGGAATTGCGGCACAATTTACCTCAATAAATGGAGCATTTGCACGATTACTTTTTTCATGAATCCGATGAGCAATCAGCTCTTTTCCAGAGCCATTAGAGCCTGTTATCAACACCCTTGCATCGGTGGGAGCCACACGATCAACCATGTTCAAAATAGAGATAATCGCTTCCGACTCACCAATAATTTCGTATTTGCTGCTCACTTTCCTTTTAAGCACCTTAGTCTCTTTAATCAGCAGCGATTTATCTAAAGCATTTCTAGTAGTTACCAAAATTCGGTTTAAATCGAGTGGTTTGGACAGATAATCAAATGCCCCTTTTTTGATAGCTTCAATGGCAGTATCTATATTTCCGTGACCAGAGATCATGACAATCGGAGCATCTGAAATTTGCATGGCACTTTCCAAAAACTCCATGCCATCCATCACCGGCATTTTAATATCACAAAAAATCAGATCAAATTTATTGTTTTTGACCAATTCCAACCCAATAACTCCATCCTCAGCATCAAGAACGTCATACTTTTCGTACTCCAAAACATCCTTCATGGTCCGACGTATCATACGTTCATCGTCGATTATTAATATCTTAGCCATAATTATTTCTATTATAGAACAAAAATACAATATTTTTTTGAATTTTAGCCTCAAGCGAAGTGCTACAATAGAAATAAGCGTAAATAAACCGTTGTGAATCAATAATCAATCAAATGCTTACCATTTTATGGCAAAAGACCCAAAAGCTGATGAAAGCATTCGGGTCTTTTGTTATAATTAGAAGCAAAAATATTTTTGTTTTGCTACCCTGGAATAACGATTGGGAATTGAGTATCAAACTCAATTGAGCGAGGTTTACCAATCACTTGGCTCAAGAAATCCACGTATACATCGGTAAACATAAAATTATCAGGAGAATAATATGCATTTGGCAGTGGCATATTTCCCACTTCGCCCATATCAATGGAAGTAGTATGAAACTCTTCAAGTTCTTGATAAGGAACAATTTCGCGAAGAACTGGCATTTGACCATAATCTTCACGCAGCAACAAATCCACCACCTTGTCGGCAAGTGTAGAGGTTAATCGGCGATCGTACTCTCTGCACTGACCCGAACGAGGATAGTAACCCGTAATTTGAGCACGAGCATCAATACCCGTACGTTTAGTGATTTCGGAAGCAATTACGCCGCTGATTCCACCAAAACGAGGGTGACCATATTCATCCACTTCCGAGCTAGCATAAACCATATCAATGCAAGCCTTTTCGTCGTTCCACCAACGAACTCCTTCTGAAACTGCAATAATCAGAGATTTTTTTGGAGAGCTTAGGTATTTTTCTTTAACATATTCAAAAAAGAACTCTTTGCGTTCTTTAGTCATCACTACTTCTGGAACCAGAGCCACTTCGGCACCTCCAAAAATAGCACTTCCTGTCAACCAGCCCGCATCACGTCCCATGATTTCAACAACCATGATACGAGTATGAGATTCGGTGGTTGTTTTCAACCGCAAAATCAACTCCATCAATCCTTTAGCAGCAGAAGGAAATCCTGGACACATCACCGCTTCGTGATTAACTCCTTGAAATGTGTGAATGGTTCTAGTTCTTAAATCATTGTCAATTGTTTTTGGAAAACCAATTACAGGAATCCCTTCTTGCTCGTACAATCTTTTAGCAGCACCATTTGTATCATCGCCTCCAATTGTTACCAGCGTGTCAATTTTATAACGATGTAAATTATTAATAATCTGAGGAACACGATCTTCAGGATGCTTTTTTGACGGGAATGGGTTGGTACGACTTGATTGAAGAGCAGTTCCACCATACACGCCATCGTAAGGCTGGTTGGTTAAATCGACAATTTCTCCTTCACCCAAAAGGCCTTTCCAGCCTTTTTTAATTCCGTAAACACGGAAGCCGAGCATAGAAGCACGATTTCTGATACACTCAATGCTCGAATTAATAGCTGGAGTATCGCCACCTCCAGATAAAATTGCTAATGTTTTTCCTTGGAAAACTTTCTCCGTTTTTCTCATAATTTTACTTATTAAAAAGATATATCACCTTATCGGCAATGATTGTACTTAATTTTACATTCGATTCATTCGTCCAACCAGCGATATGAGGTGTGAGTATCACATTGGGTGCTTGAGACAAAAAATTCATCCCTTCGCTCCATAATTCTTTAGGTGCATTATTCAGCGAAGTATCCTCATATTCAAGAACATCAAGTGCAGCACCTACAATCTTTTTAGTTCTTAAACACGTCACCAAATCTTCAATACACACCACTTTCCCCCTGGAAGTATTCAGCAAATATAGTGATTTAATGTATTTATTGATATAATTTGTATTAAAATAATAATGAGTCTCTTGGTTGTATGGAACATGAAAACTGACCACATCTGCTAATTCGAACAATTTCTCCTCGGTTACTTCGGTGACGATATCCGAAGAAAAGCCCGTTTTATATTTATCGTAAGCGATTACATTTGCATGAAAACCAGAGAGTTTCTGTGCAAATGCACTTCCTGTATTTCCGTATCCAATAATGGCAATCGTTTTACCTTCTAATTCAAAACCACGATTAGCCTCTCTGCTCCAGACTCCCGCTTTAACTTCACTATTTGCTTTTACAATATTGTTGCTAAGCGCCAACAAAAGTCCCAGAGCATGTTCTCCCACTGCATTGCGATTCCCTTCGGGGGAACTGATACAGGCAATTCCTTTTGATTTAGCATAATCAACATCGATGCTCTCCATTCCTGCTCCCACTCTGCCAATAAATTTAAGCTGGGATGCGTGGTCAATAAACGTTTTATCAATGGTGAATCGACTGCGAATAATAACACCAAAAAAGGAGGATATTTTTGCAATCACCTCCTCTTTTGACGACTCATAGTCTAATTCCACTATAAATCCAGCATCTTTTAATTTCTGAACAAGTAACGGATGAGTGGAGTCAATAAATAATATTTTTCTAATCATATAAACTCAAATTAAATCACTCCTTTTTCAATCAAGTTGACAATCATCTCAATGGTGGCATCATCTCCATCTTTTTCGTAACGTTCTTTGAGACTCAGTCCAAACACCGAAGACATTGAGTTCCAGAAAATAGCCCTAAATGTTCCTCTCGACAACTTGATAATTTCGTATGATGATTTACCCGTTTCTCGGTCAATCAGTTTAATCAATAATTTTCCTTGAGAGCGAGTCATGCTTTTGATATCGGCTTCAAATTGAGCTTTTAAATCATCTTCGGCGCGTTTGTTTATCTTACTCCGTTCGCGATCTGAAGAAGCCGCTTGTGCCAATTGATCGTAATATTTCATTTTTGCAGCAGCCAATTTTGCGTAAGGATATGCTTTTTTGACATTGTTGATAAGCCGTTTGGCATTCTGTTCATCTTTTGCCGATTTATAAGGTCGGAATGTAAAGACTGTAACCTCTGGCAATGTGTAAAAAGGAAGTGTATCGCCATCCACAATACGCGCTGCAACCACTGTTTCGCCAGTCACCTGTCCTTGGACAAACCCAGCAGAAAAAAGAATAAATATGAGCAATATCTGACGAAGAGCTAAAGAAAAAATAGAGTTAATTGTTAATCTCAAATTTTCCAGACAACAAATAGGCTTACCCAAAATATTTTTTTTAGTCTTCATAAAACATTGATTTTAATGATTCAATTACTCTAACATATTTCCTGCCATTTCAGAAACGAAGGATTTATCAAATTGTTGTTGTGCATATTCCAACGATATTTCTAGAACTTTTACATCTTTGGAAGGCATTTCGAACATCGCATCGGTCATAATATTCTCAATAATTGTTCTCAAACCACGAGCTCCAAGGCGAAGTTCGATTGCTTTTTGAACAACAAAATCCAATGCATCATCCGAGAAAGTCAGCTCAATATTATCAATATGGAAAAGGCGAACATACTGTTTTACAATCGCATTTTTGGGTTCCAACAAAATCCGGCGAAGTGCAATTGCATCCAAGGGACTTAATTGGGTAACTACCGGAAAACGTCCACAAAGTTCAGGAATCAATCCAAAACTTTTCAAATCCTGCGATGTAATATATTTAAGCAAGTTCGCTTTATCAATCACTTTTGATTTCTTATTGTACCCAATTACGTTGGTATTCAATCTTCCAGCAATTTTACGTTCAATTCCATCAAAAGCGCCACCAGCTAAGAAGAGAATATTTTTGGTATCCACTTCTACAAATTTTTGTTCCGGATGTTTCCGTCCCCCTTGTGGAGGCACATTTACTTTTGAACCTTCCAAAAGTTTTAATAACGCTTGCTGAACGCCTTCTCCAGAGACATCTCTGGTAATAGAAGGATTATCACTTTTGCGTGCCACTTTATCAATTTCATCGATAAAAACAATGCCCATTTGAGCACGTTCTACATTATAATCAGCAGCTTGCAACAGACGAGTTAAAATACTCTCAACATCCTCTCCTACGTAACCCGCTTCGGTAAATACAGTAGCATCCGCAATACAAAATGGAACATCCAACATTTTGGCAATCGTACGAGCCATCAATGTTTTTCCAGTTCCAGTTTCGCCCACAACAATGATGTTTGATTTTTCAATTTCAACCTCTTGATCCGCTTTAGAATCACCGACAGGATTGTGCAACAATCGTTTATAGTGATTGTAAACAGCAACGGCCAATACCCTTTTAGCATCATCTTGTCCAATCACATATTGATCTAAAAAAGTTTTTATCTCGAGTGGTTTTTTTAGTTTTAACTGCGCAGCACCTTGCTTGGACTTCGTTTGATCGAATTTATTATTTTCCTTTAAAATCACATCCGCTTGACGAATGCAATCTTCGCAAATAATTGCATCATCGCCATTAAACATAATTTTATCCACAGATGGTTTTGTACCGCAGAAAGAACAATTTGGAGACTTTTGTTTAGCCATTATTATATATTCATTATTCAACAACAAACCGGAAAAAGTCATTAGACTCAATCCGGTGTTGAATTATTTATTATTAAAATTATTTTGCAGCACGAATCAACACTTCATCAATCATCCCGTAATCTTTAGCTTCTTGTGCCGTCATCCAATAATCACGATCACCATCCGCCCAAATCTTTTCATACGGTTGTTTGGTATGAACCGCAATGATTTCATAAAGTTCTTTTTTCAACTTTTGAATTTCGCGTGCAGTTATTTCGATATCCGTTGCTTGTCCTTCTGCGCCACCCATTGGTTGATGAATCATCACTCGAGAGTGAGGAAGAGCCGTTCTTTTTCCATCAGCACCTGCACACAAAAGCACAGCGCCCATCGAAGCAGCCATTCCAGTACAAATAGTAGCGATATCGGGACTGATGTATTGCATGGTATCATAAATCCCCAAACCTGCATGCACAGATCCACCTGGAGAGTTTAGATAAATTTGAATATCTTTTTTAGCATCTACCGACTCTAAGAAAAGTAGTTGAGCTTGAATAATATTTGCAACATCATCATAAATAGGCACTCCCAAAAAGATAATACGATCCATCATCAATCGAGAGAAAACGTCCATGGTTGCAATATTCAATTGACGTTCTTCGATAATGGTTGGAGAAATATAACTATTTGCCACAGAAGTATATCTGTCTAATTTCAAACTACTAATTCCTTGGTGTTTGATTGCGTAATTGCGAAATTCATCGTGTTTCATACAAACTATTTTTTACTAACGAGTTCCATAAATTGTTCAGAAGTCACAGATTTTAACTCAACTGGCATTGTTGCACGAAGAGCTTCTTCTATTTTTTTATCAAATAGTTGATCGTAGATATTTTTCACATCTTTTTCGGTCTTCATCGATGATTCTGCAAGTGTGCTTAAGCGTTCTTCTAAATCTTCTTCTGTGCTATTTTGGAAATAGTTACTTCTGAAGAAATTGATGATAAAATCTTTAATATCTTGACGAGTAATATTGATTCCATTATCAGCCACAAGTTTGTTTTCGATCAATTGCCATTTAATTGAATCCAATGATTTTTCGTACTCAGCGTCTACGATTTCTGCAGTAGTCTCTTTGTTACTTTCCAACAACCATTTTTTCATAAAATCGTGAGGGATATCGATGTCTACTTTTTTCACCAACTCAGTAATAGCATCGTTCATGAATTTTTGACGTGTTGACTCTGAAAATTGGCTAGTAAGTTGAGTTTTTACTTTTGCTAAAAATTCTTCTTCGTTCGCAATTGTTTCATCTTTGAACACTTTAGCAAAAAACTCTTCGTTCATTTCAGAAGGAGTAATTCGAGAGATACGAGTAATTTCAAAATTGATATTTGTATCAGCAGTTGCGACCTCTTCTTCTTTAATTTTCAATGTTTTTGCAACATCGCTATCTTTTTTATCAAACGCTTTTTTCAAATCTACCGAGATAACATCACCCGCTTTTTTGCCAATGAATTCTTTCTTGATTTTTTTGTTTTCAATTGCTTGAAGGAAGATTGTAGATTCAAAAGCTTCTACTTCTGGAGTCGCTACTCTTGTAATGTTACCATAAATTAGGTCTTCATCCGCAGTTTCTGTTGGTTCGGATAGAGTTCCATATTGACGTGTTAAATAGTCAATTTCGTTTTTTATTTGTTCTTCATTTGGTTCAACAGCATATTCAACAACTTTGTCGAATTTCACCTTAGTTAAATCAATCTCTGGTTGTAATCCAATTTCGAATACGAAGGTAAAATTATTATTCTCAGCTTCAAAATCTGAAGTAGATTTTTCGTGGTTAAGAATTGGTTCACCTAAATACGAAATTTTGTTATCGGTTAGATACTTATGTAGCTCATCTACAATAAGTTTGTTGATTACGTCCGCTTTAATAGCTGGACCATGCATTTTTTTAACCACGCCTGCAGGAACCATTCCTTGGCGGAAACCTGGCACGGATGCCTTCGTGCGAAATTCTTTAATTGCTTTTTCTACCCCTGAGGTATAATCTGCAGGTTCTATTTCGATAATTAATCCCAATTGATTGGAGCCTGACTGTTCTGTTCTAGTGTTCATTATTAAACCGTATTATATTGAATTATTAATAATTATAAATATCCTTCAAAGAGCTACTCAACTTACTGAAAAACAAATAAATAACACAAATCACAACATTTATTTGCCGATGATAAGCAGTTATGAATCAAGTAAAAAACAAAATTTCCACTGTGTAAACTGAGTAAAAATGAGTGCAAATATACACCTTTTCGATGGAACCACAAAGAAACAGATTCAAAAAAAATAAGTTGATTCATCAACTGCTCGACAAAGGTTATTAAAACTCATGATAATTAGTTCTGCCGTCCATGGGTTCGTGGCTAAAATTCTTTTCGGACTCGCTTTCACGAAAAACCTAAAATCTATTATTTTATCAATTACAGAGAACCCTATAATTTTGAAAAAAAAAACGTGATATGACATAACTTTATACCGAATTTTGTCATAAAAATCAATCGTCAATTTATAAAAAAAACATACCTTTGCAGACTATTAAAAAAAATGGAATGAAAGATTTAACCAAAGGACATGAAGGCAAAATGATTTTCTATTTTGCTGTACCCATGATTTTGGGTAACTTTTTCCAAATCTTCAACACATTAGTCGATTCTGTCATTGTAGGAAATTACTTAGGGAAAAGTGCATTGGCCGCCATTGGCAGTGCATTTCCAGTAATTTATGCTTTAATCTCGTTGGTGATTGGTATTTCTGCTGGTATTTCCATTGTTATTTCGCAATATTACGGAGCTAAAGACCTTATAAAAGTTAAAAGAGCCATCGATACTGCGTTTATCTTTTTGTTTGGCGCATCTGCATTTATCGGAATAATTGGTATTATTTTCGCTCCAAATATTTTCTCTTACCTACGATTAAGTCAAGAGGCAATGAACGACGCCATTATTTACATACGCATCTACCTTTCGGGAGTTGTGTTTATGGCTTGTTTCAACGGTGTAATGGGAATATTGCGTGGATTGGGCGACTCCAAAACGCCACTTTATTTTTTGATTATAACCTCAATTTCCAATATTGTTTTAGAGTTAATCATGATTGTTTGGCTTAAAATGGGCATCGAAGGAGCTGCTTTTGCTACCATTGGCGCACAAGTCATAGGATTTACAATCAGCATTATCTATTTAAACAGAACGCATGCCTTGATTAAATTAAAGTTTTTCAAAATGGTTTTCGACCGCGAAATCTTTAAATTAAGTCTAAAAATAGGTTTACCATCGGGGTTACAACAAATATTTGTGGCGTTGGGAATGGTTGCTTTAATTCGTATTGTAAATAAATTTGGCACCGACGCCATGGCTGCATACACCATTGCCGGGAGAATTGACTCCTTTGCATCATTACCCGCCATGAACTTTTCGATGGCACTTGCCTCCTTTGTCGGACAGAATATTGGCGCTGGATCATTCGACCGAGTAAAACGTGGATTGAGATACACCATCCTTATGAGTGGCGCTGTTGCTATCATTGTCTCCATTGCCATTGGTATTTTTGCCGATCCGCTGATGCGATTATTTACAACCGATGCAAATGTTATAGAAATTGGCTCTCACTATTTGTGGGTGGTATGTACTTTTTATCTTATTTTCACCCTAATGTTCATGTACACAGGTGTATTAAGAGGTGCTGGCGACACGATTATTCCAATGTTTATCACATTATTCTCGCTTTGGATAATTCGAATTCCATTGGCTGTATTTCTCTCCGAAAGATTTGGAATAGTTGGTGTTTGGTGGGCTATTCCAATTGCATGGGCATTGGGAATGATTGCTTCATTTATCTATTATCGAACTGGAAAATGGAAATCAAAACGAGTGATAAAATCAACCACAATTAACACTGATCCTGATTATCTTTAACCCAATGAATAAAGAGGGGGAATTTGAAACCAACAAACCAATTTCCATCGAAGATCTGCACTAAAAACTGGATAAAATTGCAATTTAGTGACCAAAAAAAATTGAGTTTGTGTTTTTAATCAATGTAAATATTCAAAAAAAAGGTCGATTAATTTAATCTCTTTATAGTTCTGCCATTGTTTAAAATCCAATACAGATTTATATAAAATGAGATTGGAAGCATAGATTCATTGCTCATCTCGAAGCGAGGTGGATCAAAAAAACCATACAATCCTAATGAATAATGAAAATGAGTATATGCACGGGTCCACGATAATGAAGCAAACCCAACTTGTTTGGATCCGCCTTCGAAACCACCAATAAAAGAATTCAATACAATGGCATTTTTTTTATTCACCACATAATCAGTTTCAAATCCACCCGAGTAAAACTTAAATCGCTTCCCCATATCCATTGGAATCAGTCCAACGGCTGCACCATTCCCACCAAATCCAGCAAAAGCGGCTCCACCAATATAACCAGCATGAATTGCAGAAATACCTCCACGCAGCGAAAAGGATAATTTTCGCATTGGATGAACCGTCAAAAACAATTTTGCATGATTATCTGAGCCATACAAAAGTCCAATGCTCCCAAAACCCACAGCCACTCCAGGAAACATCAATCCACCAGCCAAAGCCACAGGAAAAGCCCCCAATGCCGTTCCAAATTCAATTGCAGATGCGAAATACTTACTGTCTAAAAACTTGTATTTAAATGCAATATTCGGAGTAATTAATAATGGGATACAAGACGAAACCTCAACCTTATTGCTTATTGCATAAGAACTTCTGCCAATTAAATTCAACCTAAATTCGTGTTTTTGCAAAATATAAGCCGTTGAAAATTCAGGAATTTTACCATCACTCCAGCCGACATGCATTACTTTCACTTTGTTTCTGGTAACTATTGTATCCCCTAATTGACTTTGTCCATAAACTCCCCCAAAAGGAGTGAGTATAACACAAAGGAAAACAGAGATAAGACTTAAATACTTCCTTAAACAGAATGTTTTCATTAATTAAATTTAAATTTTCAAAAAAAGTTCTTCGTTATTCAAACAATAGCTCACTCATTAAGTCAGGCAAAAATTAAAAGAAGAAATAAAAGCCAATATTTTAGATGATTGATACAAGATCAAAATTTTCGAAGCTCAACAACCTTGTAAAGATACAAACATAAACGTATTTTGAATCATTGAAAGATAAAATTATTTTTTAATGCATTGAATATCACTTCAATAATAAATTTAAAATAAAGACATTTATATTAAAAATCTTTAATTTTTCAACGATTTAACTTCTTAATATAATAAATGCTAAGCACGACGATGTTTTATTCGTTACTTTTGCACTTTAATTTAAAAAATAGCGTGAAAGATCAGACAAATACGTTACAAAAAGTTTTTTTTCAAAGTATTGAAAAATTCAAGATGAACAACTGTTTATCCTTTGTTGACAGCACCCCCATTTCGTATGATGATTTTGGCAAATATGTAATTCATACAGCCAATTTTCTCAAAGAGAATGAAATCACAAAAGGGAATAAAGTAGCCATATTGAGTCAGAATATGCCCAATTGGGGAATATCGTATTTTGCAACTACGGTTTGTGGTGCCATTACGGTTCCAATTATGCCTGACTGTTCGGAAGTTGAAATCTCGAATATTATTAAACATTCGGAGACCAAATTAATATTTGTTTCCGAAAAATTACTTCCAAAATTAAAAGCATCCTCCATCCATTCTACCGTAATCATCGTTTCTATTGATGAATTAGCGGACGCACCAAAATCAACCAATACAGATACCAATTTTGACCAAGTAAACCCTGAAGACATAACCACAATTGTTTACACGTCGGGCACAACGGGCAAATCGAAAGGGGTTGTTCTTACCCATGCTAATCTTTGCAGTCAACTTAACATGATTGTAACCTTGCACCCAATGCACGAAAAAGATGTTTATTTGTCGTTTTTACCACTTCCACATTTATACGAATGTAGTTTAGGATTACTCACCAATATTATGGTGGGCGCATCTACTTATTATTTAGACAAAGCTCCTACCCCAGCGGTATTATTGCCTGCTCTGAAAAAGGTGAGACCCACCACAGTTTTATCAGTTCCTTTGGTGATTGAGAAAATTTTCAAAAACTCAATTTATCCCAAACTAACGGCTACACCATTATTGCGATTCCTATATAAAGTTCCATTTTTTAGAAAAAAAATGCATCAAAAAGCAGCCAAAGAGTTGATGAATGTTTTTGGAGGCCGACTTACCTTTTTTGGTGTTGGAGGAGCTAAACTGAGCAAACAAGTAGATCAATTTCTTATTGAAGGAAAATGTTTCCCATTGGCGATTGGGTATGGAATGACCGAAACCGCACCCATGATTGCCGGAACGAATCCATCAATGGTTAGACTCCAATCCACTGGACCAGCGGTAACGGGAGTGGAATTAAAGATTCACAACCCTAACAAAATTAATGGCGAGGGTGAAGTTTGGGCAAAAGGCGCCAATGTGATGCAAGGGTATTACAAAGACGAAATTGCTACACAAGAAGTATTTTCCGACGGATGGTATCGCACCGGCGATATTGGTTGTTTCGACAAAAATGGATACTTATTTATCAAAAGTAGATTAAAAAATGTAATCATTGGGGCAAGTGGTGAGAACATTTATCCAGAAGACATAGAATCTGTCATAAATTCACACAAAATGGTTATTGAATCCATTGTACTTGAACAAAAAGGCAAACTAGTGGCCATGGTTCAAGTCAATAAAGAGGAATTTGAAAAACTATACAACGATTGGAAAGTAGAACTTTGTGAGAAAACCGACCAATTGATGAACGAATTGAAAGAACATGTAAACTCTAAAGTGAATAAAATCTCTAGAGTATCTATGGTCATCGCTGTGGAAGATAGTTTCGAACGCACTTCTACCCAAAAAGTCAAACGTTTTAAATACGTTTAGGAGACCTACGATTTCACTTCAAAAATGGGGTTTAATCGTTAAAAATGGTTAATGAACAGCGTATTCTTCATAAATATTATTTTTAAGTGCATCACACATCTAATATAAGGTTACTTTTGCACATTCTATAAAAATATTAATTGTGGAGAAAACCTTTGACACGTTACAAGAGATGCTTTATCAAAGTATTGAAAAGCATTCTAAAAGAGATTGTCTATCCTTTGTAGACAAAACTCCTTTATCTTATGCTGATTTTGGCAAGGAGGTGTTTAAATTAAGCAGTGCTTTGATTGAATCTGGGATTAAAAAAGGGGAAAAAATTGCAATTTTAAGTCATAACATGCCCAATTGGGGAGTTGCCTATTTTGCGACGATTAACATGGGTGGAATTACCGTTCCGCTGATGCCCGATTTTTGCGAGACTGAAATTGAGAATATCGTGGAGCATTCAGAAGCAAAAGTGATATTTGTATCCGATCGGTTAGCTTCAAAATTAAACAATTGCAACATAAATAAAGAGATTACTGTAGTAAACATTGATCGTTTGGATGTTTTCTCCAATCAATTTCCAACTACAAAAGAAGTAATTTTCGACAAAGTATTCCCCTCCGATATTGCGACCATTGTTTATACATCTGGCACTACTGGCAAATCCAAAGGAGTGGTTCTCACACACGACAACCTGGTCGAAGAGGTCATCATGGTATCTCATCTTCAGCCTGTTACATACACAGATATTTATCTATCGTTGTTGCCATTGTCACACACGTATGAGTGCAGTTTGGGTTTATTGACTAATATCATGGCTGGTTCATCAACATTTTACTTACAAAAACCTCCTACTCCATCCATTCTTCTTCCTGCTTTAAAAAAGGTAAAACCAACCATGATTTTATCGGTACCTTTAATTATAGAGAAAATATTCAAGAATACAATTCTTCCAAAATTCACAGCAACTCCTCTTTTGCGATCATTGTACAAAATACCTTTTTTCAGAAAACTAATGCACCGCAAAGCATGCAATGAGTTAGTAAAAGTATTTGGAGGCAACATCAAATTCTTCGGAATTGGGGGAGCTAAATTAAGTCAACAAGTAGAACAATTTTTAATTGAAGGAAAATCTTTTCCTTATGCCATTGGATATGGACTAACGGAAACAGCCCCCTTAATTGCAGGAGTTAACCCATCGATGGTAAAAATTGGCAGTACTGGACCTGCACTTCGCGGAGTTCAGTTAAAAATCCACGATCCTAAACCCCAAACTGGCGAAGGTGAAATTTGGGCAAAAGGCGCCAACATCATGCAAGGATATTACAAAGAAGAGGAGATTACAAAAACTGTTTTTGAAGATGGTTGGTTTAAAACTGGAGATCTTGGAGTAATTGATAAAAATGGTTTTTTATCCATTAAAGGAAGATTAAAAAATGTAATCATCGGCGCAAGTGGCGAAAACATTTATCCTGAAGACATTGAATCTGTAATCAATTCGCATAAACTGGTCAATGAATCCATTGTAATTGAAGAAAAAGGCAATTTAGTAGCCATGGTTCAGCTTAACAAAGAGGAACTTGAGAAACTATACAAACATTGGAAAGAAGAGTGGAGCGAAAAAACCGATAAGATGATGATAGAGTTGAAAGAGTATGTCAATTCAAAAGTCAACAAATTTTCGAAAATACATTCCGTCACCACCGTTACTTTTGACTTAGAAAGAACAGCTACCCAGAAAGTGAAACGGTTTAAATACACCAAAACTGAGAATTAGGTATTGTCATATTAAGGAAACATCACAAAGTTTGTGTAAGGTGTTCCTGAAAAAACTGTTTTTACACTATCACATAAAAAAAGAAGAGAGGAAAAATCCTCTCTTCTTTTTTTTATGATATTAAGCGAAGTGAATTACCAAGCAAAAAGAGGTAAATCTTTCATCAGTTTATTTACTTCAGCTCTAACAGCGTCAATCACAGATTCATCATTGATATTGCTAATCACTCGATCGATTAATTCAACGATGTACACCATTTGATCTTCTTTCAAACCACGAGTGGTAATTGCAGGAGTTCCAACACGAATACCAGAAGTAGTAAATGGAGAGCGGCTATCAAAAGGAACCATGTTTTTATTGATTGTAATATCAGCTCTCACCAAAGTATTTTCTACAACTTTACCAGTGATTTCAGGAAATTTGGTCCTTAAATCAATCAACATCAAGTGGTTATCAGTTCCACCAGAGATAATTTTGTATCCTTTGTCAACAAATGCTTTAGCCATTGCTTGAGCATTTAATTTCACTTGTTTCATATATTCTAAATACTCAATACTTAGACACTCACCAAAAGCAACCGCTTTAGCAGCAATTACATGTTCGAGTGGTCCACCTTGAGTTCCAGGAAAAACAGCGCTATCTAACAATTGGGACATCATTTTAACTTCACCTTTAGGAGTTTTTAAACCCCAAGGATTCACAAAATCTTTTCCCATTAAAATTAATCCACCACGAGGTCCACGCAAAGTTTTGTGAGTAGTAGTGGTTGCAATATGGCAATGTTGGATTGGATCGTTTAACAATCTACGAGCGATTAAACCTGCAGGATGTGAAATATCTCCCATTAAAAGAGCGCCAATTTTGTCAGCAATTTCTCTCATTCGTTTCCAGTCCCAATCACGCGAGTATGCAGAAGCACCCCCGATAATCAATTTTGGACGTTCGCGAAGAGCAACTTCTTCCATTTTATCGTAATTAATCATTCCGGTTTCTTCTTCTACAGCATAAGCAACTGCTTTGTATAAAATACCCGAAGAGTTCACTGGAGAACCATGAGAAAGGTGTCCACCATGCGACAAGTCTAAGCCCATAAAAGTATCACCTGCTTTTAGACAAGCTAACAATACAGCCATGTTTGCTTGTGCACCAGAGTGAGGTTGAACATTTGCCCATTCAGCACCAAAAAGTTCTTTCGCACGATCGATTGCCAACTGTTCAGTTTGGTCAACTATTTGGCATCCACCATAATAACGTTTTCCTGGATATCCTTCTGCATATTTGTTGGTTAATACAGAACCCATTGCTTCCATTACTTGATCGCTTACGAAGTTTTCTGATGCAATTAGCTCAAGTCCATGAACTTGGCGATCTCTTTCTTGATTAATCAAGTCAAAAATTACACTGTCTCTTTTCATATCTAAATTATTCTTTTTTGTTTCTTTGGCAAAGGTATCAAATTTTAATTTACAATTGCCTATAATGGTAAAAAAAGGCACCTATCGTAAAATAATATTTCTAAGAAAAATATCTTTAAATAATTTTTCCAACCCCAGTTAATATATTTAATTTACGACAGGATTTTAAATACGATTACTATTTTAGGAGTAGATTTATTTGAATATCCCCGAAAGTAGATTCTTTTGCAAACTAAAAAAACGTAAATTTGCAACCAAATACAATCAAAAATTATGGCTTTATTAAAATGGTTTAAGCTCCCAGAAACCCAAAAGATATCAAATATTGACGATGTTTCAGCGACAGAATTGCACAGCGAAATTATTCACAAAAAAGAGTTTTTAAAGAAGATATATTCCGAAAACTACACATCTTTTATTAAATCAATTGGAGATGATTTTGAGAATAAAAAAATCGTTGAATTGGGCAGTGGTGGTGGATTTATAAAGGATTTAATACCAAATTGTATAACCAGTGATGTAATAGAGCTACCCAATATAGACATGTACTTTTCAGGGTTAGACATGCCTTTTGACAATGATTCAATCGATGCTTTTGTCATGATTGATGTATTGCATCATATTCCAGATTCCGCTGCTTTTTTCACTGAAGCAGTTCGATGTTTGAAACCCAGTGGAAAGATTATTATGATTGAACCTGCCAACACTCTGTGGGGTGGATTTATATATCGGAACTTCCATCATGAACCTTTTGACGCAAAAGGAAGATGGGGATTTGAATCTACAGGGCCGATGTCATCAGCTAATGGAGCAATTCCTTGGATTCTTTTTAAACGGGATAAAATAGAATTTATCGAAAAATTCCCTTCACTGCAAATTAACAAAATTAAACACCATACCCCTTTTAGGTACTTAATTAGTGGCGGCGTGTCGATGCGGCAACTATTACCCTCTTTTACATACCCAGTCATTCTTGGTTTTGAGTTTCTTCTCTCCCCCTTGAATCGTTATATAGGAATGTTTATGACAATAGAATTAGAAAAAGGAAAAGTCCTCAATTCTGAAAAGAATGAGAACTAAATTCCTTTTTCCAATTTCAACTTCTTCAAAAAACCAAAAACACAAGCATAAACCTTGGTCTCTTTGATTTTATTTTTTAATCAATTTTAAAGTATACGTTTTTTGATGATTTAGAATTTTCACAAAGTAAATACCCGATGAAAATGGCAGTAAATCAATCTCTACTCCTAATTCTAAATCTGAACTATTAACAATATTGGCATACAACAAATTCCCTGTAATATCCAATACCATTAGCGAAGAGTTGCCCAAGAGAGAGTTTGCACGAACAACTACTTTATCCGTCACAGGATTTGGAATAATCGTTAAAGATTCAGAATCTGAATTTTCGGCGATGCCTGTGCAGTTCATGACAAAAATCGTGTTTTCGGCAAATGAGCTACATCCATTCAAAGTATACGTATATCGGATAGAATGTGAACCTAAGCCAACCATTGGATTGAAAGTATTGTTGCTCACACCAGCACCTGAATAAACACCCAATCCGCCCGCTGGAGTTGCGCTACCACCAACTAGCACCACCGAAGATTGTTGCAAACAAACAGTATCAAACGCAACTAATTGAACGACTGGAATTGGTTTAACTGCAACGGTAACAGTATCACTATTTGTACACGAATTAGCTCCTGTAACTACCACAATGTAAGATGTTTGTACAGGTGGAGAAACTCTAATTACATTTGAAGGGACATTGTTGTTCCACAAATAACTTCCACCGCCCGAAGCAACTAAGGTAATTGAATCTCCCAAACAAATAGACGTATTGTTTCCGGCAAATGCATTTGGCAACGCTTTTACTGTGAGCGTATCAACCGCTTTAAATGGACAATTGTGAACATCCGTAAAAGTATAAGTAATTATCTGATTTCCAACAGAAGTGGTCGATGGATTAAAGACTCCACCCGAAACTCCACTTCCAGAATATACACCATTGGCAGGCGAACCTTGCGTAAGTGTGTATGGAGTTGCATTTAAACAAAAATCTGAAATCAAACTTAAGCTAACCGCGGTGGTTGGAGTAACAATAATAGTATCGACAGCCGAGTTAGAGCAAACAGAGTCCGCAAATGTGTAGGTAATCAAATGAGTTCCCACGCCCGCTGTTAGTGGATTAAATTGCGAAGAGGTCACTCCTACTCCAGAAAAGACACCTCCTAGTGGACTTTGTCCCAAAAGCGCAATCACTGAACCATTTGGACACTGCGAGGAAATTGTGGTTGGAAAAGTTAATGCAACTGATGGAAGCGCTCTAAAGTGAACATAAATAGAATCATAAGCACTCAATCCGACACCGTTGGTGGCTTTAACTTTGTAATACCCAGTAGTGGTCACCGAAAGCGATTGCATATTGACAAGTACCACCGTTGGATTACTCAATTCAATCCATTCGTACTGATAACTAGCACTTCCAGTTGGCGATAGCAAAGCCGATTGTCCATTACATTTCAAAAGTGTATCTGGAGAAAGGGATATTGAAGGAGTTCCATCAATGATAACATTATCCAATGCAAATCGTCGATCGGCAGTAACACCTTTCAATTTAAAGGAGACCAAAACCGACTGACCACTAAATGCAGTCAATGACAACTGTTTGGTAACCCATTGATTCGTCGACAGATGGTTACTATTTGAAATAGTATAAACTGGAACAAACGTTGCACCGCAATCGGTAGAAATAAGAACCGCCAACGAATCTCCATTTGCCATAGATTGGGCATTGTCTGATTGGTCGGTAAATTTGTATTGAAAGAAAAGTGAATGTGAAACGCTTACAGGTCCCACTTTATGAATCAAATCAATACTCGAACCTAAAAATCCAACATTTATATCTTGAGACAAATAACCTGCGGGTTGATAGGCAAAAGCAGTCGTGTAATCATTTAAATAAGAGACAGTTGCAAAATTTTCCAGATAAGGGACCGCCAAAGAAGAATAAGTAAATACACTATCGATAAACGTGTTATTGGCAACGTGTCCCAACGTTTGAATTGTATCTGCGGTCAAATTAGCCTTTATCATCATCGTATATTTACCTGAAACAGAAGTATTTATAATCGAATCAAAAGTAAATACGACCTGCTGACCAGGCAAAAGAACAGAATGAATGGTATCGTAAAAAGTTACAAATGGAGGAGTGTAAGGACGAGAGATCATCACACTTACAGGAATATTTTGAACAGGAGCATCGCCCACATTTTTGAATATCGCTTTGATTGAATCATTCGTTAAACCACAAGATTTGCTGATGGGAAGAAGTTTTGACACTACGGCCATGTTGTTTAAATCAGCGTTTCTAATTTCTAAACTATCCACATCGATGATGTAATTGCCTAAACTTCTATTCGCACGTAATCTAAATATTGGCGATTGTCCGACAAAAGTAGACAGACTTTTAATATTCCGAACATACTGATTACCAACAACATGATTTATCGAAGTGATGACAGAAACAGGCAAAAATGATTGTTGACAATCAATACTGGCTTCTACCACAATAGAATCTCCTGACTGAAGAGCAATACCCAAGTGAGTAACTTCGTCGATAATTCGATAATTGAAAAGAATGTGTGTATTTGCTTCGATGGGTGAAAATCTCATTGCTAAAAGCGCAATAGCATCCGAATTGACGGCGTTTATATTGCAACTCAACGCTGCTGATAAATTCCCGTGACTATTGGCAGGAGCAATAGACATGTTATCAAACTGCCAGTTAGGAATTGCCGTTTCAAAATCGTCGAAAAATGGAGTTGTTACAGGAGCATCGGTGGTAAATGAATAATCTAAAATGGTATCATTCAATAGATTAGAATCAAATGTATATGCAGTCCATGCTTTTACATGATATATTCCCGAAACAGTCGTATTGAGTGGAGCAAGAGAAACAATAACAGAATCGTTCACAGCGAGAGAAGAGATGTTACCACTTAATTGCGAGGTTGAATTATCTGGAAAAGTAACCAACGCTTTCACGGGAACATTAGATGCTGTTAGTCCCGAAATATTTTTCACTTTTATCTTTAGCGTATCCAACAAATTTCCACAGATTGAATTCATCGGCGACATGATTTCGGCAACGGTTATATCGGCGGGTACTGAAGAGTCGTTCAGGGCATCCAGCCAAGAAGTTGCCACTCTTATTTCATCCACCGACATTTTTGGCGAAGTAGACACACTTCCTTGCCTAATTGCAATTCGATCGATGTCTGCATAATCGGTGGACGTGATATCCGTGGCAACTATTGTTGGCAATGGCTCTATGGCAGAAATTGCTGGATTGATGAAAAGGGATGGAATATCGTTTGTGGTTCCAGGGACAATCTTAACTTTCAATACCAACAAATGAGGAACTCCTAAAAGATAAGTAGAATCGGACCAAACAGTATTTGCGGCGGTACTGCCTTTTAAAATTCCAAAAGTCAAGTTTCCATTGGCTGCTTTTCTGACATAAATACGATTTAAATTAGAACCACTGCCAGTTCTGAACGTATGAAAGAAATAATCTCCGCCAACTTTAGCAGAATCTACGTTTACCAACATTGCAACATAAAGCGAATCGGCCGAGATTGGAGTCGCTGAAAACAGAGCGCTATAATCTTGTCCCGTGTTTAGCACATAAGCTTTGTTGCCCAAACTGGTTGGATAACTTGGATATTCAATATTTCCAGATATTGAATAAATAGGACTATTTGAGCCACTATGTGATACCCAACCATGTGCACCAATAGAATCAATAAAATTAAAATGTTCTACAAAAAGTTGTGCATGGGCGGATTTTCCTAATAAAATGACGGAAATCAAAATAAAAAAGCGTAATTTCTGTTTCATAACTATATCGATTTAAATAAATATTAAGAATTTAAACAACAAATATAGTATAAAAAATAATCTGTTTAGCTTTTTTTATTCACAAAACGGACGTTCCGAATAAGATATTTAATACCTTTGAAAAAAAGATTTCCAATGAATAAACTATCCATCGTTTGTTTACTGTCAATAATCCTCCTATCAAACGTTGACGCAAACGCTCAGAAGAGCATTGCAGATACTAACTTTGTGGGCCCGCCAATAGATACTACGTTATTGAGGATCGACTATTCAAACATTGAAGAAGTTATTCTAAAATTGCCCATCACCAACAATGAGATTCCATGTAATAATGTATATGAGAAATGGAATAACGACCATGTTAGAGTTAAAAGAAGAGACATGGATGATGTTTTCAAAAATCAGATAGATATTGATTTACTTCCCCCCGGAAACTTTGTCTTTCCTGTAAAAGGCAAAGTAATATCTTTGTATGGTTACCGAGGCAAATCGGTGCACACCGGAATTGATATAAAACTAAACAAAGGCGATAGTGTAAGAGCCTGTTTTGATGGTGTGGTGCGACTTTCCAAACGATATTCATCCTACGGAAAAATTGTCGTAATCAGGCATTATAACGGAATAGAAACCGTTTACAGTCACTTTTCGAAACTATTGGTAAATGTAAACCAAAAAGTAAAAGCTGGCGATGTAATTGGTTTGGGAGGCCGAACTGGAAGAGCGAGCACTGAGCATTTACATTTTGAAACCAGGTATTTGGAAGAACCGTTTAATTGCCAACACTTCATTGATTGTAACAACTTTAGCTTATTTGACAACAAAGTTACGTTAACTGCCAAATCATTTAAGTTTAGGGCAAAACCTATTTTCAAAAAGGGATTTCCTGCCGAATTTTACGAAGATGACTCATTGGCTTCTGATTCTTTAGACACATTGTATGCACACCATTGGATTTGGCCAAAATCTAAGCTGAAAATTGATAGCACCAAAATTGACAGCATTCAATTGCAAACAATAATAGACTCAACCAGCACTGCCGACAAAAAAATTGTTTCAGATAGTATTGTGATCAAAAAGACGGAAGATTCTGCAGAAGAGACCATCATCAAAAATCTACAGAAAGAGAAACCTGAAAAACCGTTAAAGAAGGAGAACCTTAAACAAAAAAATCACATTGTAAAAGCGAAAGAAACGTATTATTCAATCTCTAAAAAATACAATACCACCGTCGAAAAATTACTTGAAATCAATAAGCTTTCGAAAGAACACATCCTAAGTATTGGAGAAGAGTTGATTATTCCAACCCAATAATAGTCGAATTATTTTGAATCAATATTGCCTGATAAAAGACAATGACAGTCTATGGGGGGACTAAAACGGCAAGATAATTGTATAAATTTGGCAAACCATTCTCATTGATTTGTATTTTTGCCTTTAATTCGAGTGCTTTCAACTACAAAAAGGAGATATTCATCGAAGTTTGAGTGGAGATTTGCAATGATTTGAAAAAATTTTCGTTAATTTGTACAAAATTAATACTAATAATTATATGGAAGTTTCATTAACAGCTCTTTTAATCTACTTTATTTTAACTAAAATAGCAGTTGTAATCAGTTTATGGAAAATATTCGATAAAGCTGGCAAAACAAATTGGCATAGTTTAATCCCAATATACAATGTATGGGTTTGGATAAAAATATTAGAGAAACCGATCTCTTGGTTTTTTATGTTTCTAATCCCATTTTTTGGATACTTTATCTATTTAATATTGATTTGGGAAACCATCAGAGCTTTCAAGAAAACTGGTTACAAACACCTCTTATTAGGGACTATTTTTGGATACATCTATCTTCCAATGTTAGCATTTTCGGAAAAAGAGCAAATAATAGCCCTCTCTTCCTTGCCAAAAGTTAAAAAAACGATTACACACGAATGGGTAGATGCTATTTTGTTCGCCGTAGTGGCCGCATACATCATCCGTACATTTTTAATAGAATTTTATGTGATTCCAACCTCTTCCATGGAAAGTACGCTCATGGTGGGCGATTATTTAGCAGTAAGTAAAGTGAGTTACGGACCAAAACTGCCTCAAACGCCCATTGCTTTTCCATTTGCGCATCACACATTACCGATGACTAAATTTACACCCTCGTATTTAGAGTGGTTGAAATTTCCATACTTCCGATTTCCAGGACTAGAAACAGTTAAAAATAACGACGTAGTGGTTTTCAACTATCCCGACGGAGATACAGTAGCACTTGAAATGCAAAACATGAGCTACTATCAACTGGTTAGAGAATACGACAACATGAAATTTCAGGAAACGGGATTGAAAAACCTTGGTTGGGAATACGTGCAACGAAATTATAAGGTAAAAGCAAGACCTGTAGACAAACGAGAAAATTACATCAAGAGATGTGTTGCAATTCCTGGAGATAAGTTACAACTAAAAAACGGTCAACTGTTTATAAACGACAAGCAAGCTGTAAATCCAGAGCGAATTCAATATCAATACATTGTCTACACAAACGGACTGGAAATTGACAAAAAAACTCGTCAGAAATTAAATCTGAACGAAGAAGATATTATGAATCCAGCAAGTTTAATCCGTCAGAACAATGCAGGAGTAACGGCATTAGACCAATTAATAGATGCATTGGAAAGTTCTACTGATATCAACACCATCAAAGCGCTCTCCGATTCGATAGCGAACAATTCTGTCAATTACATTTTTACGTTAACGGCCGAAGCATCCAAAAAAATACGCGCATTGGCAAATACGGTAGAGGTGATAAAAATGGTAGTCCCCGATTCTATTTATGAAGATAGAGTGTTTCCACAAAATCAAAATTACCGTTGGAATAGAGATAATTATGGACCTATAACAATGCCGAAAGCGGGAGTTACCGTTAAAATTGACACCCTTTCGCTCCCACTCTATCGCAGAATTATTGAAGTGTACGAAGGAAATAAATTAAGAGTAGATGGAACCACTATTTTCATCAACGAAAAACCAGCTACTTCTTATACGTTCAAAATGGGATATTACTGGATGATGGGCGACAACAGACACAACTCTGCCGATAGTAGATACTGGGGATTTGTTCCTGAAGATCATATTGTAGGAAAAGCAGTTTTTGTATGGCTATCGTTAGACAAATACAAAACTTGGATGGAAGGAAAAATCCGTTGGAGTCGGATGTTTAGAGGAGTGAAGTAAGGAGTGAGGAGTGATGAAGAATACAGAATACAGAAGTAAGAATGTGAAAAGATTTTCCGTGAAAAGTGAAATGAAGAAGAAGAAAGAAGTAAGAATCAAGAATAAAGAAATTTTAGTGCCTTAGTCTACCTAGCAGGCTGGTAGATAAATGCCTTAGTGGCTGAGAGGTATTAAGAAGTAAGAAAGAAGACGTGAAAAGTAAAAAGTAGTTATGATTTAAAGTTCAACTAAAGAAGACAACTGGCCAAAAGACCAACAGGGAATTAAAATTTTTAGAGGTCATCATTTAATTTCATATCTTTGCAACCTAGAAAAACAAAAGAACTATGGAAATATTCAAAGGTCAAAATCTCATAGAGTTTGCTGAACGCTTCAAAACGGATGAGGATTGTATGATATACCTATCAGA
>JBBRGJ010000035.1:0-26433 GCA_038240835.1 Bacteroidales bacterium
TCCAACTCCATCATAAATGTATAAATAATCACAACAAGTCTCACCTGCTATTGTTCCTGAAACCTGGACCATATTTCCGGCAACACCCGGATAAAGAACAGTATATCCATTCCAGTTGTTTCCATAATCACCCGCAGCGCCACCAAAATCATAAAGATTGCCCGAGCATGTAGTATATGAATTATTTCCCGTTGAAGGTACAGTCATTCCTCCTCCAGTACAACTTGAACATGCAATTGTTGAAACACCACAAGACGAAGCTATTCCACAACTAGAATTTAAATTATAATGAATATAATATGTTCCTGCAACTGTTGCTGTAAAAGTTAAGGGTGCATTTCCCGAAGCCACAACAGGACCTCCCGAACTCCCACTACGAACAGTTATGTATCCACCCAAATTATAACCTGCTATGTATGTTTGACCAGCGACAAAACCAGATACAGTGCTATACTCTGTCTGAAAGTTACATGTACTAACCTGAACCACAGTCCCATCCGTTGGAGCTATTGCACTGCCGTATGAAGATGTATTTGTGCATTGCGAAAAGGCCTCAGAAGTGCCGAATATTGAAAATATAATGCTTAATAAAGCAAATATTATAATTGTTTTTTTTGTTGATAAATTATTAAAAAGTATTGAACATAACTTTTTAGAATTCCTAATTTCAGATACGTGTATGATGTTTTTCATATCGTTCGTTTTATATTAAATAACCCAACCCAAAGAAAAAGCAACTTGCCTAAAACACTAGCAGAACGCTCTTTGACAAAAGCGTTATACCCAATTTATATGCTGTTTAAAATAGCAAATCTCATTTCTTTAATATTTATTCTAATTTCCCCTTATAGACGATTACAAATATAAAATAAATAATTTCTAAATGCTAATTTTTATTAACAACGAGCGTGTTAATGGAATTATTCTAAATAATGCAACTATCTGATTATTAGAATCATAATGAGAATTTTTTATTCTCATTATTGGAATAGAGCCATTTAGGCACTGTCTGTATATTTTGGAATAGCAATTTGTTAAATATAATAGTGGGTTTTAAAAAAAATTAATTAATTTTTGGAAATAAAATTATATCCAAATTCAAGTTTTGAATGATATTTTTGTTTCAATAAACTCTCTAAAAGAAGAGCTTTTCGATTTTTTCTATGGTTGTTGGAATAATATTTTTGTCGAAAATTGATTCTAATCTATGTTCTGTTCCAATTAATTTGGCAGATATATCTTCGTCTAAAAGGTTGTTTTTCCAAAATTGCGCCTCTGTAATTACTCCCTTTTCTACGGTAATATCAAGTTTAAATTCTCCTTTTTCGTTGGAAAATTGATATTTTGGAGAATACCCAAAATCCCAATCCCATGTTTGATATTTCGTTTGCACCAGTTGGTCGATGGCCAGATTGTCTGATTCTGTGAGTTCAAACAAATCCAGCGAATAGGTTTCTGAAACGACCTCAAATATCTGTTGAACAAACTCTTGCTGTGTGATTTTTGAAGATAAAAATGGCAATATATTCGCCACTTTACTGCGCTTTGATTTAATTGCTTTGTCGGTAAAACGTGTAGAATCGCTATTGATGGATTGTCCCAATTGCTGCAAGTCGCTGTCAAACAATAAAGTGCCGTGGTGTAATACTCTGTTTTTCCAAATATGCTCTGCATTGCCCGAGACTTTAAAATTATCGATCAAAATGTCGTTTCTAACGCCCAAAGAAGGGTTTGCGCCCATCTTGGTCAATGCTGTTATGAGTGGAGCAGTATGTCGTTTAAAGTCAATTTGTTTCCCTTCGGCAACATTTAATATAAAGCAAAAGTTGACATTTCCTAAATCGTGATACACAGTTCCTCCGCCCGATAAGCGACGAACCACCGAAATGTTGTTTTTACGAACAAAAGGATAATCTATTTCAGCAAGGATGTTTTGATGTTTCCCGCAAATAATTGAGGGCTCATCGCTATATATAAAGAAAAAATCGTCGCTAAAATTACGAAGCAAATACTCCTCCGTAGCAATATTGAAATAAGGGTTATTACTAATTGATTTTAAAAAATACATCTTGTTTATTCAATAACTATTAAGTGGAAACCAAGCACCCTGAACCATTCTGTCACTGAGCTTGCCAAAGTGCACCATTCACTCCCGAAAAATAAATCCGCCAACTGGCGGATTGTCATTTTTCGAGGACTCTTGTCAAATAATCAAAAAATACTTTTTTTGAATTTTGACGGAGCCTTCACCCTGCACCATTAACCCTTCACCCTGCACCATTAACCCTGCACCCTGCACCATTAACCCTTCACCCTTTTTACTCTTTAATAAACTTCCCATTATAACTTTCAGATCCACAGCGAACGACAATCAGATACATTCCTGAGGCTAAATCTCTCACATCAATTGATTCTCCGGAAAAATTAGCGATATTTTTAATCAGTGCTCCTTGTTGCGACATGATAAAAACTGAGCTATTGTTGCATTGTAAATTAATCCTCAACATGTCTTTTGAAGGATTTGGAGACAATAATAGAGCTTTTACCTGAATCACTTCTACAATATTATTGTGCAAATCGGAATAATATAAATATTCGGCTGATTTTACGGAGTTGTCTGGATTGCAATAGACGGTTGCAATTGCGTGGCGTTTGGAAGGAGAATAATATTGATAATTGTTGACAGTGTCTCTGGCAAAAACTGATTTCCAAACCACAATTTCTCCTGCTCCATAATTTGTAACTGCAAATACTGAATCTACAGAAATTCGATGCTCTTTTAATCGAACCACATCTACATTCGACTCAATTGGAGTGGATAGTGTGCCCCAAGCATCACACAACAATGTGGATGAAATATAACTTGTGTATACTGTGTCGATATCGCCAGGAGCTTGAACTCTGTTGTAAGTTAAACTCCATTTTGAGTCTTGCGAATAGGTGTCATTGAGTGTAAATGGTGTTTTTGCCAATACCATTGGCACATCGTGGTGCGCTTCGGTTACGCTTGGCGCTTCGCCCATTCTGTAACCAATCACCGACATTCCGTCTGTGGAGGTGTTGAACATCATCCAACCCCATTGGATATAATTTATCGGTGTGCCTGGTCCGCCATACATGATGGATGGGCCATAGGTGTATAAGTTTGATGTTGCAAATGCAGAAGCAAATGGCAATGTATTGGTTATTCCATAAGTTGCAAATTTTAAAGAATCCTCTGTTAAAGAGGTAAAATCCCAATGTTGTGTTGTTGCAGATGGAGAGCCAAGTAGAATGGAAGGATTTACATCATACCTTAGTGCAAATGTATCGCCGGGTTGAGGTAATGCTTCGTGGGTGATAACCACTTGAGAATTAGCAGTAAAAACACAAAAACTAAATACAAGAACGCATAAAAATGTTAGATTTTTTTTCATCTGATTGTTTTTTGTTATTATTATCAAGCGATTAATTAATCACCTCATTATGTCTAGTAAATTATTATTTTACGATAAATTTAAAATTTAATTCATCGGTTTTTTTGTTGGCACTAATTACTTTCTCTTTCATCACTTTTTTGAAATTTACCAATTTTGCATACAGATCTGCATCGCCAGTTGCTAACATTTGAACGGCTAAAATAGCTGCATTGCGAGCACCATCTATGGCTACAGTGGCTACGGGTATTCCCGATGGCATTTGAACAATGGATAAAAGTGAGTCGATTCCTTTTACAGAATTTGACGAGTTGATAGGAACTCCAATGACAGGAATGGGCGTAAATGCAGCAACTACTCCAGGTAAATGCGCAGCACCACCAGCAGCAGCTATAAAAACTCGAACGCCTCTGTCGTGGGCACTGGAAGCAATTTTTTCAACTAAATCGGGGGTTCTGTGCGCCGAAAATGCATTTACTTCAAAAGGGACTTCCATCTCTTCTAAAAAAATCATTGCCTCTTCCATCACTTTCAGGTCTGAAGTGCTTCCCATGATGATACTTACTTTTGGATTCATTCGGTTTTGGTATTTATTGGTTAAAAAAAATGTTCTTTTCTGATATTTTTAATTGAAAAACAGAATACAAAAGTAATTCATTTTTGCAATAACTCAAAATTACAACCTTACATTTGTCAAATTGGCAAAAAATAGGTAAATTTGCAAAAAGAAAAAATAGACAAACAATGGATAAAATTACAATTAAGGACAAAACATTTATTAAATATATCTCCTCTTCTGATATTGATAAATCGGTCGCTATCCTTGCTAATAGATTAAATATTGACTACAACGGAAAAACTCCTATCATTTTAGTAGTCTTAAATGGAGCTATTTTGTTTGCTTCAGATTTGCTCAAAAAATTATCCATCGATTGCGAAGTAAGTTGCATTAAAGTTTCTTCTTATGCTGGGTTAACCTCTACCAACGAAGTAAAATCAATCATCGGATTAAATACTGATATTTCGGGTAGAGATGTGATTATCATCGAAGATATTGTGGATACAGGTCTTACTATTTCATCCCTTATTGACCAATTAACTGCTTCAAATCCTAGTAGCATCAAAATAGCAACGCTTACCTTCAAAAGAGATGCTTACAAATTAGATGTTCCTATTGATTATATCGCCATGGAAATTCCAAATAAATTTATCGTTGGTTATGGCCTTGATTACGATGAATTAGGCAGAAATTTACCTGACATCTATCAACTTTTTGAAGCATAATTCACTTTTTTAATCGAATTAATCATTTTGTTTCCATAAAACCATACGCTGATGTTAAATATTGCACTTTTTGGAGCTCCTGGAGCTGGTAAAGGCACTCAGTCAAAGAAAATTATTGATAAATATAATTTAGTCTATTTGTCTACCGGTGATATTTTGCGTCGCGAAATAGAACGAGATACTGATATTGGCCAAAAAGCCAAAGGAGTGATTGCAAAAGGAGGATTGGTTCCCGATGATTTGATTGTTCAAATTATTGAGGAAAATATTACCATGAATCCCGAAGCGAATGGATTTCTATTTGATGGATTTCCCAGAACCATGGTGCAATCATATATTCTCGAAGGATTGTTGATGAAGTTGAATACTGAGCTTACTTGTATGATTAGTTTGGATGTTCCCAGAACAATGCTTAAAGAGAGACTCCTTAATCGGGCGATTACCAGTGGGAGAGTGGATGATAGCGAAAAAGTAATCGAGTTTCGATTAAAAGAATACGATGATAAAACCACTCCTGTAGCTAAGTTTTATCAAGAAAAAAATATTTATTATGGAGTAGATGGTGTTGGTGACATGGATGAGGTTTTTTCCAGAATAGATCACACCATTGAGTCAGCATTGAAAGAAACGCTTCTGAATGTGGTTCTTATTGGCCGTCCTGGCGGAGGAAAAGGTTCTCAGGGGAATTTATTGTCCAAAAAATACAACCTTGTCTATATCTCCTCCGGACACCTTTTGAGGCATGAAATTAAACACAATACCGAACTTGGGAAAGAAGTTGCTCCTTATTTGGAAACTGGTTTAAATGTCCCCGATGAGCTGATTATTCAAATGCTCGAGAGCGAAATTAAACACCATCCAACAGCTAAAGGATTTATCTTTAAAGGATTTCCTC
Organism: Bacteroidales bacterium; assembly: GCA_038240835.1. GTDB lineage: Bacteria > Bacteroidota > Bacteroidia > Bacteroidales > WCHB1-69 > JBAXTE01. Next base: position 5,596 of record JBBRGJ010000035.1, read on the forward strand.
GAACCATCGTTCAGGCTTATATTCTTGACGGCATGCTTTTGCGTATGAAGACTTCTGTCTCCATTGCGATAAATCTTGATGTGCCTATGCTCGAGTGCTTTAAACGCCTCTCTGCACGATCCAAAACTGTTAAAAGTAGAAGTTACGACTCCAAAACGGATTTAATTATTCAACGGATGGAAGAGTATGAGACGCATACAAAACCTGTGACCGAATTTTATAAAAAACAGAAAAAATTTATTACCGTTAGCGGTACGGGAGACGAAAAAGTGATTAATCAAAACCTATCCATGGTTATTGAAAAATGGTTCAAAAAGATTAGATAACTCTTCGATTCTTCCATGAGTTTTATCTCCAGAAATAGTTAAGTAAATACAATTGTAATAATACAAACCGAACACTAAATCAGACATTTATATTATGATAAATATCATTATGCTCGGTCCTCCTTGTAGCGGAAAAGGAACTCACTCTCAGTTGATTAGTGAAAGTTTTGGGCTGAAACATGTCTCCACAGGAAACTTGTTTCGCGACGAAATTGAACGGATGTCTCCCATTGGGATCATCGCAAAACAACTGATTGATTTTGGCAATTTTGTTCCTGATTCTGTGACCATGAAAATATTCTATCTTCACATACAGAGCAATCCTTCCGATGAGGGTTACTTGCTAGATGGTTTTCCTAGAACACTTCCACAAGCCGAGTTTCTGTCAAAATACTTGGCAAAACATCATCTAAACATCGATTTAGTCTTCTATCTTTATGCCCCCGAAGAAGTATTGCTTGCTAGAATGGGCAAACGCTCACTCACCGAAAACAGAGCAGATGACAACTCTAATGCTTTTATGCATCGAATTGAAAATTATTATAAAAACACGCATGTGTTAACAGATTACTACTCAGCGCAAGAAAAATTAGTCTCCATTAGTACAGATAATAGCATCGCTGAGGTCTCTCGTCAGATTTTAGAAGTGGTGGAAGCCAAAATTCTAGAAAAAAAGTAGTACATTTGCACCCTAATTAAAAAGTTAGTGATTTCTATTTAGTTTTTACTGATTTTGTTTACAAAATAAAGCAAGGTTTACAATGTCCAATTCAAATTTCATCGATTACGTTAAAATATTTTTACGCTCCGGCAACGGCGGTGGCGGTTCTGCTCACTTATCCAGATTATCAGGCAATCCTAAAGCAGGTCCAGACGGTGGTGATGGTGGAAGAGGCGGTCATGTTTACCTTAAAGGAAATCCCCAATTATGGACATTGCTTCATCTTCGTTACACCAAACATTTAATGGCAACCAACGGTAGAAACGGTCACAAAGAACAACGTTCGGGTTCTATGGGCGAAGATATATTTGTTGAAGTTCCCATTGGAACCGTGATTAAAGATGTGGAAACTGGAGAAATAGAAGCGGAAATTACCGAAGCTAATCAGCAAATATTATTCATGAAAGGCGGCCGTGGAGGTCAAGGAAATACTCATTTCAAAACGGCTACTCGTCAAACGCCTCGTTTTGCACAACCGGGTGAAGAAGGTACTGAAGGCTGGAAAATATTAGAACTTAAATTACTTGCCGATATCGGGTTGGTTGGATTTCCAAATGCTGGAAAATCTACCCTTATTTCTGTGCTTTCTAATGCTCGTCCCGAAATAGCGGATTATCCATTTACGACTCTTGTTCCTAACTTAGGAATGGTTCAGTATCGCGACTTTAGATCGTTTGTGATTGCAGATATTCCTGGAATTATTGAAGGTGCTGCCGAAGGTAAAGGTCTGGGCGTGAGATTTCTTCGCCATATAGAACGTAATTCAACGTTATTGTTTATGATTCCTGCAAACTCAGAATCGATTAAAAAAGAGTATAAAATTCTTTTAAACGAACTTAAGAAATATAATCCAGAACTTTTGGATAAACGCAGAATCCTGGCAATCTCTAAGTGTGATTTGTTGACTCCCACAGAATTGACCGCTATTAAGAAAAAATTGCCCACCGATGCACCTACAATTCTTATTTCATCGCATACTCAAAAGAATATGATGGAACTTAAAGACCTTATTTGGAACACGATAAATAATGAGTAAATGTTTCAGTTGATAGAATCCATTGATCAGTCGCTCCTCCTTTGGCTCAATAGTTTTCACAATGGCTGGATGGACGAAATTATGTGGATTATCTCCTCTAAATGGATATGGATTCCTCTTTATCTTTTTATTTTATTCAAACTTTTCAGAACCTATCAAAAACAATTTGTCAGAATTATATTGTTGATAATCATTGTAATAGGCCTAAGCGACTGGATTAGTTCGGGTGTGATAAAAAACTCCGTTAAACGATATCGCCCCAGTCATAATACCGAAATTTCTCAAAATGTACACCTGTATTCCTATTCGGATGGGGCTAAATATCAAGGAGGTACGTTTGGATTTGTCTCCTCTCATGCAGCCAATAGTTTTGCCATTGCTACTTTAGCGTTTTTCTTCCTTCGCAAAAAATCAAAACATTGGAAATGGCTCTTTCTATGGGCAATTATTGTCTCCTACAGCAGAATATACTTAGGAGTTCATTATCCATTAGATATAATTGGAGGAGCTATGGTTGGAGTTTTCATTGCTTTTGTAAGCTATTTTATTGCCAAAAAATATTCGATACTAACTCTGCAATAGCTTTCAGCTTTTGTGTCTATTGGCAAAACCTACAACACTTATTCTCGATTTCTAATAATGCTAGTTTTTTTTTTAACTACGTTCTTAAAACATTCACAACTTTTTATACAAAAAAAAGCAGGAGAGTATCCTGCTTTTTTTGTATTACATATGATAAAATTATGCTTCAGCTTTTGGGATAATATTCATCGGAAAATTTTCATAATTATCCGTGTCTTTAATATTACCATGAATTGCTTCGAACTTTGAAATATTCTCTTGCAATGCTCTTAATAACCTTTTTGCGTGATGAGGAGTAAGTATAATTCTAGATTTTACATTTCCTCTGGGTACGCCAGGCATTAATTTTACAAAATCAACAATAAATTCAGCATTTGAGTGAGTAATAATTGCTAAGTTAGAATAAATTCCTTCGGCAATTTCTTCGCTCAATTGAATGTTTAATTCATTATTTTCGTTCTCGTTTGTCATAATTTTGTCTTTGAAGATATATTAACTATGTTTTTTAGATGCTTGAAGTTTTTCGTGCTCTTCAATGGAAGAAACAATGATGTTTTCATAATCTCTGATACCTGTACCTGCTGGAATCAAGTGACCCACAAGAACATTCTCTTTCAATCCTTGCAATTTATCTGTTTTACCAGCAATTGCAGCGTTTGTTAACACCTTGGTAGTCTCTTGGAAAGAAGCGGCCGATAAGAAACTCTTCGTTTGTAATGAAGCACGAGTAATCCCTTGCAATATTTGAATTGCTGTAGCAGGTTTTGCTTCGCGATATTCCATTACTTTTTTATCTTTACGTTTTAAGATTGAGTTCTCGTCACGTAATTTTCTTAAGTTAATTATCTGACCAGCAGTATAATTGGTAGAATCTCCAGCGTCAGTGATGATCTTTTTGTCATAAATCCAATCATTTTCGTGTTGGAAATTTAACTTACTTACCAATTCACCTTCTAAGAACTTAGTATCTCCTTGATCTTCTATCAATACACGAAGCATCATTTGTCTTACAATCACTTCAAAGTGTTTATCATTAATCTTCACACCTTGCAAACGGTAAACTTCTTGAACTTCATTTACAATATATTCCTGAACCTTCATAGGTCCTTTAATTGCTAGAATTGTAGATGGAGAGATCGCTCCTTCTGACAAAGAAGTGCCCGCTTTTACGAAGTCATTCTCTTGTGCCAAAATTTGTTTAGAAGTTGCAATAAGATATTTTTTCTCTTCTCCCGTTTTTGAAGTGATTACAATCTCACGGTTACCACGTTTTAGCTTTTTATTGAAAGATACTACTCCATCAATTTCAGCTACCACTGCTGGATCGCTAGGATTACGTGCTTCAAAAAGTTCGGTTACCCTTGGTAAACCTCCCGTGATATCACCTGATTTACCAAATGCTCTAGGAATTTTAACCAAGATGTCTCCAGCTTTAATTTTGCTGTTATTTTCTACAATAACGTGCGCACTAACTGGAATATCGTACGATTTAATTGCTTCTCCGGTAGATGTAAGAATACGAACCGAAGGATTTTTAGTTTTTTGACGACTTTCAATAATTACCTTTTCATGGTAACCAGTTTGCTCATCTGTTTCAACTCGGTATGTAATCCCTTCAATAATATCTTCAAAGCTTATTTTTCCGGAAACTTCGGATAAAATAACTGCATTAAATGGATCCCATTCTGCAATTAAATCACCTTTTTTAACGAGTTCACCATGTCCAATATATAAACTTGAACCATAAGGAATAAACGCAGAAGCCAATGTTATTTTGGTATTTGCATCCACAATTCTCATCTCAGCTGAACGACCAATCACTACTTGACGAGTTTTTCCTGATTTATCATCATGATTCACCGAACGTAATTCGTCAATCTCCAAAATACCTTCATATTTTGCTTTGATAGAGGATGAAACTCCAACGTTACCAGCAACCCCCCCAACGTGGAAAGTTCTAAGTGTAAGCTGTGTCCCTGGTTCTCCAATGGATTGAGCGGCAACTACACCAACTGCTTCTCCTTTTTGAACCATTTTTGCAGTAGCTAAGTTACGACCATAACATTTTGCACAAACACCATGTTTTGATTCGCATGTTAATACCGAACGAATTTCAACCTCTTCAATTGGAGAATCTCCAATCAAGCGAGCGATATCTTCGTTAATCTCTTCACCAGATTTGATGATCAACTCACCAGTTTGTGGATGATAAATATTGTGCAAGGTAACTCTACCTAGTATTCTGTCATATAAAGATTCAACGATATCTTCGTTTTTCTTCAATGCACTTACGGTTAAGCCACGCAATGTACCACAATCTTCTTCGTTTACAATCACATCTTGAGAAACATCTACCAAACGACGAGTTAAATATCCAGCATCCGCAGTTTTTAAGGCTGTATCGGCAAGACCCTTACGTGCACCGTGAGTAGAAATAAAGTACTCAAGTACAGATAAACCTTCTTTAAAGTTAGATAAAATTGGATTTTCAATAATTTCCCCACCACTAGAGCCTGCTTTCGATGGTTTTGCCATCAAACCACGCATACCAGATAACTGACGGATTTGTTCTTTAGATCCACGGGCACCTGAATCTAGCATCATGTAAACAGGGTTGAAACCTTGTCTGTCTTTTGCCAGTTTGTCCAATAAAATTTTACTTAATTTTGTATTGGTATGTGTCCAAATATCAATGATTTGATTGTATCTCTCAGTATTTGTAATGAATCCCATGTTGTAGTTACTCATGACCTCTCCAACTTCTGTATGAGCTTCTGTTACCATTTCTGCTTTTTCTTTTGGAATAAGTACGTCACCCAAGTTAAAGGATAAACCTCCCTTGAATGCCATCATATATCCAATGTCTTTGATGTCATCTAAGAATTTAGCAGTAGCAGCAGTTCCCGTTTTCTTTAATACAGAACTGATAATATCACGAAGAGATTTTTTAGTTAAAATCTCATTGATGTATCCGTATGCTTTTGGCACAACTTGGTTAAATAACACACGACCTACAGTAGTTTCAATTAACTGAATGTTATCGGTGCCATCTACATCAATTTTACAATATATATATGCATGCAAGTCAACTTGTTTCTCGTTGTATGCAATGATTACCTCTTCAGGGGAATAGAATTTTTGTCCTTCGCCTTTTACAGGTGCTTCGCTGATGTGTCTTCTGCCTTTAGTAATGTAATAAAGACCCAAAACCATATCCTGTGAAGGAACAGTAATAGGAGCTCCATTTGCAGGATTCAAGATATTGTGAGAAGCTAACATAAGTAGTTGCGCTTCCAAAACTGCAGCATTGCCAAGTGGAACGTGAACCGCCATTTGGTCACCATCAAAATCCGCATTAAATGCAGTACATGAAAGTGGATGCAAACGAATTGCTTTTCCTTCAACAAGTTTTGGTTGGAATGCTTGAATACCCAAACGGTGAAGGGTAGGAGCACGGTTTAATAAAACAGGGTGACCTTTTAAAACGTTTTCCAAAATATCCCAAACAACTGGGTCTTTTCTGTCCACGATTTTTTTAGCAGATTTTACTGTTTTTACAATACCACGTTCAAGCAATTTACGGATAATAAATGGTTTGAATAACTCCGAAGCCATCTCTTTTGGAAGACCACATTCGTTTAATTTAAGTTCTGGTCCAACCACAATTACCGAACGTCCGGAATAATCCACACGTTTTCCTAATAAGTTCTGACGGAAACGACCTTGTTTCCCTTTTAAACTATCTGAAAGAGATTTTAAAGCTCTATTTGATTCTGTTTTAACAGAACTAGCCTTACGGGAGTTGTCAAACAATGAATCGACAGCCTCTTGCAACATACGTTTTTCGTTACGCATAATTACATCAGGTGCTTTAATTTCTATAAGACGTTTCAATCGATTGTTACGAATAATAACTCTACGATAAAGGTCATTTAAATCTGAAGTGGCAAAACGGCCCCCATCAAGAGGAACTAAAGGACGCAACTCAGGAGGAATAACAGGAACTACATTTACAATCATCCATTCTGGACGGTTGATGTTGTGCTTGTTAGCTTCGCGGAACGATTCGTAAACATTTAATCGTTTCAACAAATCTTGTTTTCTTTGTTGAGAGGTCTCTTTATTTGCTTTGTCTCTTAGTTCATATGATTCTTTATCCAAATCAATTCTCGACAACAACATGTGTAATGAATCAGCACCCATTTTAGCAATAAACTTATTTGGGTCTTCATCATCCAATGATTGATTCTCTTTAGGTAAACGATCCAATAAGTCGAAATATTCCTCTTCGCTTAATAAATCATTTTTCTTTATTTCGTCTGACGCCAAGATACCTGGTTGTATAACCACGTATTTTTCATAATAAATGATTGCATCTATTGCTTTTGAATTTAAACCAATCAACGCACCAATTTTGTTAGGTAATGATCGGAAAAACCAAATGTGTGCAACAGGAACAACCAGTTGAATATGTCCTACACGTTCTCTACGTACTTTTCTCTCTGTGACTTCAACACCACAACGGTCGCAAACGATTCCTTTGTAACGAATACGTTTGTATTTTCCACAGTGGCATTCCCAATCCTTTACAGGACCAAAAATACGTTCACAAAACAAACCATCCCTCTCCGGCTTATATGTCCGGTAGTTAATGGTTTCTGGTTTTAATACTTCGCCTCTCGACTGTTCTAGAATAGATTCCGGGGAAGCTAAACTGATGGTGATTTGCGAAAACTCTTTTTTGACGTTTAAGTCTCTTCTGAATGCCATATTAAAAATATGATGAATATGTTAATATCAAAAATTTCTTCACAACCTACCTAAGTAAGTTGTGAAGAATTATTATTTAGTCTAGCGATACACTTAAGCACAATCCGCGTAATTCGTGCAACAATACATTAAACGATTCGGGAATTCCCGGCGTTGGCATGTTGTCTCCTTTTACGATTGCTTCATAAGCTTTTGCTCTACCTATTACATCGTCTGATTTAACAGTTAAGATTTCTTGTAAAATATTTGATGCTCCAAATGCTTCCAGTGCCCAAACTTCCATCTCTCCAAAACGTTGTCCCCCAAATTGGGCTTTTCCGCCTAATGGTTGTTGCGTAATTAAAGAGTATGGTCCAATGGAACGTGCGTGCATTTTATCGTCGACCATGTGGTGCAACTTAATCATGTATATGTAACCTACAGTTACTGGCTGATCAAATCGTTCTCCGGTCTCACCATTGGATAGGTAAACTCGACCATTTTCAGGAAGATTTGCTTTGGTTAAGTAACCATTTATCTCTTCAATCGATGCACCATCAAAAATTGGTGTTGCAAACTTCATGTCTAGTTTTTTACCAGCCCATCCTAAAATGGTTTCATATATCTGTCCCAAGTTCATACGAGAAGGTACACCCAATGGATTTAATACGATGTCTACAGGTGTTCCATCTTCTAAGAATGGCATATCCTCTTCACGTACAATCTTTGCGACAATCCCTTTGTTCCCGTGACGACCGGCCATTTTATCACCCACTTTCAACTTACGTTTCTGAGCGATATAAACTTTTGCCATCTGAACAATCCCATCTGGTAGTTCATCCCCAACAGTAGCTACAAAACTTTCGCGCATAAATCTACCCTGAAGTTCACGTACTTTAACACTGTAATTGTTTAAAATAGTCGCTACAAGTTTATTGATGTGATCGTCTGTGGTCCACGAAGTTTTGGTCACTAACGTGAAATCGATAGACGCAATTAGTTTTTGAGTGAATTTCACCCCTTTTGCAATTACGATATCGCTGTATACGTTGGTTACATCGTTGGCTGATTTGCCATCTAGTACTTTTGTCAATTTAGACAATAAGACCTCTTTAATATTGATAAGTTCTTTATGGTAAACGAGTTCTATCTCTTTTACAATATCCTTATCTTTACTCTTAGATTTCTTGTCTTTAATGTTTCTTGAGAATAACTTCTTGTCAATTACAACTCCTCTCATTGATGGAGGTGCTTTTAATGAAGCATCTTTTACATCACCCGCTTTGTCACCAAAAATAGCTCTTAGTAATTTCTCTTCTGGAGTTGGATAAGATTCACCTTTTGGGGTGATTTTTCCAATTAGAATATCGCCTTCAGCTACTTCAGCGCCAATTCTAATTACTCCATTTTCGTCTAAGTCTTTCGTCGCTTCAGCGCTAACATTTGGAATATCATTGGTAAGTTCTTCAATTCCACGTTTCGTGTCACGAACTTCTAATGTAAATTCCTCTATATATATAGATGTAAAGATATCCTCTTTTACAATCTTTTCTGAAATAACAATCGCATCTTCAAAGTTATACCCTTTCCAAGGCATAAAGGCTACCATTAAGTTTCTACCCAATGCTAACTCGCCATTCTCCGTTGCATATCCTTCACACAAAACTTGACCTGGAACCACTTTGTCGCCTTTTCTTACAATTGGACGCAAGTTAACACAAGTACTTTGATTGGTGCGTTGGAATTTTGTTAGATGGTATGTTTTGATATTATCTTCAAAATCAACCAATTGCTGATCTTCGGTTTGATCGTAGCGGATTGTGATTATCTCACCATCTACATACAATACATCACCAGTTCCTTCAGCGTTAAACATTAATCGTGAATCTTGAGCAATACGAGCTTCTAACCCAGTTCCCACGATAGGTGCTTCTGGATTTAAAATCGGAACTGCTTGACGCATCATGTTTGATCCCATCAACGCACGGTTGGCATCATCATGTTCCAAAAATGGAATTAACGAAGCTGCAATCGATGCAATTTGGTTAGGAGCTATATCAATTAGGTGAATTTCTTTAGGCGGAACAATTGGAAAGTCAGCTAAACTTCTTGCTTTTACAAGTTCATCAGTGATTTTACCATCTTTTTCGTAACTTGTTCTTGCCTGAGCAATAATTTTGCCCTCTTCCTCTTCTGCCGTTAGATAGATAGGAGTAGAGTCTAATAAAATTTTGCCATTTTCAACTTTACGATATGGAGTTTCGATAAATCCTAAGTGATTAATCTTAGCATATACCGACAACGAAGAAATCAGTCCAATGTTTGGTCCCTCAGGTGTTTCAATAGTACACAATCTACCGTAGTGAGTATAGTGAACATCTCGAACCTCAAATCCAGCTCTTTCTCTAGATAAACCACCTGGTCCTAATGCCGAAATTCTACGCTTGTGCGTAATTTCAGACAAAGGATTCGTTTGATCCATAAATTGAGAAAGTTGATTGGTGCCAAAAAATGAGTTAATAACCGATGATAATGTTTTTGCATTGATCAAATCGATTGGTTTAAACACCTCGTTGTCACGAACATTCATTCGTTCTCTGATGGTACGTGCCATACGAGCAAGACCAACTCCAAACTGTGAATAAAGTTGTTCGCCAACGGTTCTAACTCTACGATTACTCAAGTGATCAATGTCATCTACTTCCGTTTTTGCATTAATCAAAGAGATTAAGTAACTGATAATGGATACGATATCCTCTTTGGTAAGAACTTTCGTATTCATCGGAATATTCAGATTCAACTTTTTGTTGATTCGGTATCTTCCAACATCACCTAAATCGTAACGTTTATCGGAGAAAAACAATCTGTCTAGTACACCTCTTGCAGTCTCTTCATCTGGTGGAGCAGCATTCCTTAGTTGGAAATATATATATTCAATTGCTTGACGTTCAGTATTGGTTGGATCTTTTTGAAGGGTATTAAAGATGATTGAGTAATCAATGGCTGTTTCCGTCTCTTTGTGAATTAAAATACTGTCGATGCCAGCATTCACAATTGCATCAATATGTTCAGCTTCGATAATACTATCACGTTCAATAAGATCTTCGGTACGTTCTATCGAAACAACTTCGCCGGTTTCTTCGTCTACAAAATCTTCAAGCCATGTGCGAACAACACGAGATGCTAATTTGCTGCCAATAACTTTTTTTAAGTTTGCCTTTGTAGCTTTAATTTCGGTGGCCATGTCGAAGATTTGAAGGATATCTTTATCCGTTTCATATCCAATGGCTCTAAGTAAAGTTGTTACAGGTAATTTCTTTTTTCGGTCGATGTACGCATACATCACGTTATTAATGTCGGTTGTAAACTCAATCCAAGAACCCTTAAATGGGATAATTCTTGCTGAGTACAATTGAGAACCGTTTGCATGATTGGTTGTCCCAAAGAATACACCAGGCGATCTATGTAATTGTGATACAACCACACGTTCAGCGCCATTAATAACAAATGAGCCCCTCGGGGTCATGTACGGAATCATTCCAAGATAAACATCTTGAACAATTGTTTCAAAATCTTCATGATCATCGTCGGTGCAATAAAGCTTAAGCTTTGCCTTAAGTGGGACACTATAAGTAAGTCCTCTTTCTAAACACTCATCGATGTTGTATCGTGGTGGGTCAACAAAATAGTCTAAGAATTCTAATACAAAACTATTTCTCGCATCTGTGATAGGAAAGTTCTCTGCAAAAACTTTAAAAAGACCTTCGTTTTCTCTGTTTTCGGAAGTGGTATCCAATTGGAAAAATTCTTGAAATGATTTTAATTGAATTTCAAGAAAATCTGGATATGCCAACTTTTGAACTGATGCAAAATTGTGACGGATATTTTTTGTTATAGCCAAGGTGTAATGTTTTTTGGTTAGTAAGAAAGCTGAATGTGTAAAAAATAAACCAATAAATACAGACCATCATTTTCATACGAAAATGCGGTCTGTATTCTTAATTTTGGAGAACTATCCTTACTTAACTTCTACTTCAGCTCCTGCTTCTTCAAGCGATTTTTTTAGAGCTTCAGCTTCGTCTTTTGATGCGCCTTCTTTAATTGCCTTTGGAGCAGCATCAACTAATTCTTTTGCTTCTTTAAGACCTAAGCTAGTTAGTTCTTTTACTAATTTTACTACTGCTAATTTACTTGCACCAGCACTTTTAAGAATTACATCAAATGATGTTTTTTCTTCAACTTCTGCTGCTACAGCGCCACCCGCTACTGCCACTGCAACTGGAGCTGCAGCTGGTTCAATACCGTATTCGTCTTTTAGTATTTTAGCTAATTCGGTAACGTCTTTTACAGTTAGGTTAACTAATTCTTCTGCTAAAGTTTTCAAATCTGCCATTTTATTTTTGGTTTTATTTGTTTACAATTAATTACTTATTCTTATTTTTCTGACAACGTTTTCACGATACCAGCAATTTTATTTCCACTTGACTGTAATGCTGAAATAACATTTTGTGCAGGTGATTGTAACAATCCAATAATATCTCCAATCAATTGTTCTTTCGATTTGATCGATATTAATGATTCTAGTTGTTCGTCTCCAATGTAAGTATTATCTTCAACAAATGCTCCTTTAAGGCTAGGTTTAGCTTTTTTGCCTCTAAATTCTTTAATTAATTTAGCGGCTGCATTGTTTGAATTTGATAACATAATTGAAGTATTTCCAACTAAAATTGGATATAGTTCTGAATAGTCAGTTTCGCTAGCATCCATTGCTCTTTTAAGCATGGTGTTTTTTACAACTTTAAGCTTTACGTCTTTGTTGAAACAAATTCTACGTAATGCGTTTGAAGTTTCAACTGTCATGTCAGAAATATCAGTTACATACACATGCTTGTATTCAGCCAAATCTTGGATTAGGGAATCAATTATTTGACTCTTTTCTTCTCTTTTCATTTTTCTTTTGACTTCTACGTTAATTATAATGTAACTGATTTAGGATCAACTTGAACACCTGGACTCATTGTACTTGACAAATAAATGCTCTTTACATAAGTTCCTTTGGCTGCTGTTGGTTTAAGCTTGAAAATTGTTTGAATTAATTCTCTTGCATTGTCAGCAACTTTGCCACTTTCGAAGCTTACTTTTGCTACAGATGCATGAATAATTCCAAACTTATCGACTTTGAAATCGATTTTACCAGCTTTTACGTCAGCTACAGCTTTCCCTACTTCCATAGTTACTGTACCTGCTTTTGGATTTGGCATTAAGCCACGTGGTCCTAATATTTTACCTAGCGCACCAATTTTTGGCATAATGCTAGGCATTGTAATAATTACATCAATATCAGTCCATCCTTCTCTTATTTTTTGGATGTACTCATCCAAACCTGCGTAGTCAGCACCCGCTGCTTTTGCTTCCTCCTCTTTGTCTGGAGTACACAATGCTAAAACACGTACTGTTTTTCCCGTTCCATGAGGCAACGTAACCACTCCACGAACCATTTGATTAGCTTTTCTAGGATCAACGCCCAAACGAACGTCTACATCCATAGAAGAGTCAAATTTCGTATCTGTGATTTTTTTGACAACTTCGATTGCGTCAGCTAGGGAATAAACAGTATTTTTGTCGTATTTAGCTAAAGCTTCTTTGCGCTTTTTTGATAATTTAGCCATTCGATCTTTTTTGTTTAAAATTACTAATTTAAAGGTTTTTCACCCTTAACGGTTATTCCCATACTTCTCGCTGTTCCAGCTACCATTGTCATTGCTGACTCGATAGTAAAACAGTTTAAGTCTTTCATCTTGCTTTCTGCAATCGCTTGTACTTGCTCCCACGAAACTGAAGCAACTTTCTTCAAGTTTGGTTCTGAAGAACCTTTTTGAAGTTTTGCTACTTCCATTAACTGTACAGCCACCGGTGAAGTCTTTAAGATAAAATCAAATGATTTATCTTTGTAAACAGTGATTATAACAGGAACAACTTTCCCTGCTAAATCTTGCGTTCTTGCATTAAACTGCTTACAAAACTCCATGATATTCACACCTTTAGAACCCAATGCTGGGCCTACTGGTGGTGAGGGATTTGCTGCACCGCCTTTAATCTGCAATTTGATTAATCCTGCGATTTCCTTTGCCATGGTTTTTGCGATTATTAGATTTATGTTAGAAAATAAGCCCTACGATTCCTTTTCAACTTGCATGAAGCCTAATTCTAGTGGAGTTTTGCGACCGAAGATTTTTACCATCACCTTTAATTTTTTCTTCTCTTCATTTATCTCTTCGATAACACCACTGAAACTGTTGAAAGGACCGTCGATTACTTTAACCGTTTCTCCTATAATAAATGGAGTAGTTAACTCTTCTCCCATTTCGGAAAGCTCATCAACTTTGCCGAGGATCCGGTTAACTTCAGTCTGGCGAATTGGAACTGGTTCGTCTTTAGAGCCCAGGAAGCCCAATACGTCAGGGATCTGACGCAGTAGGTGAGCTACTTCTCCGGTAAGTTCTGCTTCTACTAATACGTAACCTGGAAAGTAGTTGCGTTCCTTACTGATTTTTTTACCATTTCTAATTTGATACACCTTCTCTGTTGGAATGAGAACACGGGGAACAAATTGCTCAAAACCTAATCGAGAGAGTTCACTCTCAATATACATTTTTACTTTTTTCTCTTTGCCTGTGATAGCTCTAAGAACATACCATTTGTGTGTGTTTTCGCTCATTTCAATTCCAAATATAAGTAGTAACGATTAATGCAATTACATAAAGACAAATTACGGGGTAGGCTTTAAAAAAACTTATAGAGATTCTCTATGGTTGTTTTTAAAATAATATCAATACCAAAAACTATCGCTGCGATAATTAATGATGCAATTGATACTACGATTGCACTATTCTGTAATTCACTCCATGAAGGCCAAGAAACTTTATTCATTAGTTCGTCGTAACTTTCCTTTACGTAGTTTACTATTTTATTAGCCATATTTATGTAATATTTGCACGGGAAGAAGGACTCGAACCCTCATCAATGGTTTTGGAGACCACTATTCTGCCATTGAACTATTCCCGTAAATTAAGGAGATACATCAGATGTATCTCCTTAACGTATTTTTATTTCAATTAAATTAATCGCAAATTTCAGTTACCTGACCTGCACCTACTGTACGACCACCTTCACGGATAGCAAAACGTAAGTTCATGTTCAAAGCGATTTCAGAAATCAACATAACATCAAATGTTAAGTTGTCACCTGGCATACACATTTCAACACCTTCTGGTAATGTAATCTCTCCAGTAACATCTGTCGTACGGAAGTAGAATTGAGGGCGATATTTATTGTGGAATGGTGTGTGACGACCACCTTCTTCTTTTTTCAAGATATATACTTCAGCTTTGAAGTGTTTGTGAGGATGAATTGAACCTGGTTTTGCGATTACCATTCCACGACGGATAGAATCTTTATCAATACCACGTAACAATAGACCTACGTTATCACCAGCTTCACCATAATCAAGAATTTTTCTGAACATCTCAACACCAGTTACAACTGACATAAGTTTTTCAGCACCTAAACCAATGATGTCAACTTTATCAGCAGTGTTGATAACACCTGTTTCAATACGACCAGTAGCAACAGTGCCACGACCAGTGATTGAGAACACATCTTCAACAGGCATCAAAAATGGTTTATCTTTATCTCTTGGAGGCAATGGAATAAATGTATCAACAGCTTCCATCAATTCCATGATTTTTGGAACCCATTTAGCATCTCCATTTAATCCACCTAAAGCTGAACCTTGAATAACAGGAGTAGCATCTCCGTCAAAACCGTAGAATGATAATAGTTCACGAATTTCCATCTCTACTAATTCTAATAGTTCTGGATCGTCAACTAAATCGACTTTGTTCATAAATACTACAAGTTTTGGAACACCAACTTGACGAGCTAATAAAATGTGCTCTCTAGTTTGTGGCATTGGACCATCTGTTGCAGCAACAACGATAATAGCGCCATCCATCTGAGCAGCACCAGTTACCATGTTTTTAATGTAGTCAGCGTGACCTGGACAGTCAACGTGAGCATAGTGACGATTCGCTGTCGAATATTCAACGTGAGAGGTATTAATGGTAATACCACGTTCTCTTTCTTCAGGAGCGTTGTCAATTGAATCAAATGATCTGAATTCTGATAAACCAGCTTCAGCCAATACTTTTGTGATAGCAGCAGTCAAGGTTGTTTTGCCATGATCAACGTGCCCAATTGTTCCAATATTTACGTGTGGTTTGGAACGGTCGAATTTTTCTTTTGCCATATCAATATACGATTATAAAGTGTTTACTATTTTATTTTGTTAAGAATTTCTCCTTTTTTATTTTTAGTAGAGCCATTGATGAGAGTCGAACTCATGACCCCTTCCTTACCATGGAAGTGCTCTACCACTGAGCTACAACGGCGGAATAATGAGCGGAAGACGGGTCTCGAACCCGCTACCTACAGCTTGGAAGGCTGTCGCTCTACCAAATGAGCTACTTCCGCAATGTGGGGAGAGGAGGATTCGAACCTCCGAAGGTCGCCCAACAGATTTACAGTCTGCCCCATTTAGCCACTCTGGAATCTCCCCCCTTATTGTAAATTTCTAAATGAGCCGATGGAGGGATTCGAACCCCCGACCAGCTGATTACAAATCAGCTGCTCTGGCCAACTGAGCTACATCGGCATTTAGATTTATCTTTTCAAAAAACGCAGTCCCTATCTAACGGGACTGCAAATTTAGGAATTTAATTTTAATCAACAAAACTTTTTCTTCTTTTTTTTCAAAAAAAAGTGATTTTTTTTATTAGCCCATCTTTTCTTTGCTCTTAGTCAGCTGTTTACGTATTGCTTCAACGGCTAAATCAGTTGCGCCTTCAAAACTATTAGATGTTTTTTCTGCATGTAAATCGTAACCCTTTATCTTTAATCGAATTTCGGTAATCTTATTCTCCGGTTTTTCGGTGTTCTCAATTTTTAAAACTACATCCGCGCCGATAATGGTGTCGCTTAATTTCTCAATTTTGTTTAATTTTTCAGTGATGAAATCTTCTAATTTTTGGTCTGCTTTAAAATGCAGTGCTGTGATTTTAATGTTCATAAACCCTCCTTTTTTTTATTATGCTCTTGGATGAGCTTGTTTATATATGTTTTTTAACCTATTTATGCTGTTGTGTGAGTAAATTTGTGTAGATGATAAACTAGAATGGCCCAACATCTCTTTGATCGCATTTAAGGGCGCTTCCTGGTTTAGTAAATGTGTGGCAAATGTGTGACGCAATATATGGGGACTCCTTTTCCCAATGGTTGTGATTTGATCTATGTATTTTCTTACGATTAAGTATATGCTTTTCGGATTTAATGATTCTCCTTCAATGCTAACAAAAAGGAAGTCATTTTGTTTCCCATTTTCGAAAGATTCTTTTAATATTGTAAGATAATTATTCAAAGCAGTCTCCATTTGAACACCAAAGGGAATAATTCGTTCTTTATTCCTCTTCCCGATTACTTTAATGGTGCGCTGTGGAAAATCGATATTTTTTATGGTTAATCTCCGTAACTCATCAAGTCGAATTCCGGTTCCGTAAAATGTTTCCAGAATTGCTTTGTTGCGAATACCAGTGAAATTCTCTTCAAAGGTAATGTTCGCGAAAAGATTCTTCATGCTCTCCTCTTCTATAAAATAAGGAAGACGCTTTGAGTTTCTTGGCGAAATTACTTTGTTCATTGGGGTGAAACTGATGTATTGCTGGCGTAAGCAGTATTTATAATAGGTTCGCAAACAGGTGAGTTTTCTGTTTACACTTTTTGCACTTGTCTTCTGCTCGATTAGGTGTGCTGCAAAGGATCTGATTTGATGGGATAATGCCTGGCTGGTGTCTGTTATTTCAAACTCGCCCTCAAGATAGGTTTTGAATTGCTCAATATCGGAAGTATATGCCCTGATCGTGTGAGCAGATAGTCTCCTCTCTGAAGTAATATATTGTATAAATTCGTTGCTATACATGAGCTAGTCTAATATTTAAAAAAATCGGCAATACTTTTGTAAATATACAAAAAATATTGCCGATTTAGATACTTTGACTAAAAAAAATTATATTTCTTCTTTGTCTTGTAACTGTTGAATGTAGATTGCCTTGAGTTTTTGTTCTCGATTGATAATCGAAGGCTTGGTAAACTTTTGACGAATACGCAATTCTTTTACTACACCAGTTTTTTCGAATTTTCTCTTAAATTTCTTTAAGGCTCTATCGATGTTTTCACCTTCTTTTACAGGAACAATAATCATAACAAATACCTCTTTCTTGATTAAATGAATAATATTTTTTTATCATTTGCAAAATTACACTTTTTTATTCAAAAAACAATAACTTGCACTTTTTTTATTTTTTTAGTCTATAAATTTTTAAATAGATAGTTTGTCAACATTATATATAAGTGATATCTTGTGTAACCACCCGAAATATTGTGATTCTTGTTTGGATATATAAATTGGTTGAACTGCTTGTTCTCTTTAATTAATTGGTTCGCAAATTCCATGGTGTTTTGATAATGCACATTATCGTCGGAACTGCCATGGATGATGAAATAATTTCCTTTTAGTTTTTTTGCAAAATTTAAAGGTGAATTGTTATCGTATCCATCTGCATTCACTTGGGGTGTTTGCATAAAACGCTCGGTGTAAATGTTGTCGTAATTTCTCCAATTGGTTACAGGAGCTACTGCAATTGCCGTTTTAAATACATCTGCGCCTTTTGTGATACATAGCGACGACATATATCCGCCGTAACTCCAACCCCAAATTCCAATTCTGTTTTCGTCCACATATGGAAGTGTACCTAAATACTTGGCTGCATCTATTTGATCGATGGTTTCGTATTTTCCTAATTCTAAGTAAGTGCATTTTTGAAATTCATCTCCTTTTCCGCCAGTGCCACGATTGTCTACACACACAACGATGTAATCGTTTTGTGCCAACATTTGATACCAAGCTAAATCAAAATTTCCCCAATCATTTAATACCGATTGAGAACCTGGACCGCCATAAACATACATTAATACTGGATATTTTTTTGCAGGATCAAATTTTGGTGGTTTTATCATCCACGTATTTAGTGTAATTCCTTTGGATGTGGTGATGGTTGAGATGATTTTTGGTTGAAAATTCATCTCTTTTACCAATTTATTTACCCTGTCGTTGGTTATTAATGTAACAACGTGAGCACCATTGATGTTGAAGATGCTGTAGTTTGGAGCAGTGTTAGCATTGCTATATGTCCCCAAGTAATAGGTAAAGTCGCTATTGAAATCGCCATCCCAAGTGCCCAATGTTTGATGTAAACACCTCTTTTTTGATCCATCTTTCGCAATGGTGTATAAATCGCTGTTGGTGGAAGAGCTTTCGGTGGAGGTATAATAAATCATGTTGTTTTTTAAATTTATCCCTTTCATATCTCTTACAATCCATTTCCCATTGGTGATTTGAGTATAAATTGGTTGTATAAATCCAGCCTTTGTATCTCTAAATTTAACACTGTAGATGTGATTGTATCCATCTCTTTCGCTTGTGGTAATTAGCTCGTTTGCATTTGTGAAAACTATTTTGCCCGGAACTTCTACCCATGCTTTATTCTTATCGGTATAAATAACATTGCTTTTTTCTGTTTCTGTGGAAAACAACGTGAGAGTATATTCGTTTTGAAGTCTGTTTAATCGCATGTAAACTAATTCGTTTTTGCTAGGAATCCATTGGAAACGTGGAATGTATTGATCGGTTTCGGAACCTGTTTCTAGTTTCTTTGTCGAGTTTTTCTTTATATTATATAAATACAAATCAACCACGGAGTTTGATTCTCCAGCTTTTGGGTATTTGTATTTGTGCTCTTCTGGATATAGTTTCCCCCATTTGGTCATGGAATACTCTTTTACGTTGCTTTCGTCGAAACGCATATAAGCAATATAACTTCCATCATCCGACCACGAAAATCCTTTGGTGATGTCTAATTCTTCTTCGTATACCCAATCAGTGGTTCCGTTGATGATATTGCGGTCGGCTCCATCTGTTGTAATGGCTGTGGTTTCGTTTTTTTTCAAATCTTTTACATAAAGATTGTTTTTATAGACAAAAGCTACTTTGGTGCCATCGGGAGAAAATTCAGCAAGTCGTTGCTTCCCGTCTGTAAATAATGGTTCTAGTGTTTTCGATGATATATCATATATCCAAAACCAAGCTTCTTTAGATCTGCGGTAGATGTTTTTGCTCTCAGTGGAGATGAGTATCTTTTTTTCGTCGTTGCTGAAAAAATATTGATCCATTCCACTTAAATATTTTTTAGTGATTGGATTCATTATCTCATTTGTGTTGATAATGTTGCCTATTTTCTTTGCTGTTTTATATTCATACTTATTAATTAAGGTATTATCTTCTAATAAGGTGTAATATCTTCCATCTTTCATGGAGGTCATTTCGTCGGGGGATTCGCCATAGTAGCTGTATTTTAGCCAAATGTCTTCAATGGTGATCTTTCCTGCATCTTGTGCATTGCCATAAAGAGCGATGAATAAAAATAATAATGCTGGGATTGTTTTGAAAAAGTTTTTTATGCTCATTGTTGATTTTTTTGCAAAGTTATTTAATTAAACGATAATTCGATTGGTTTTTTCGATTAACAGATAAATTTTGATGTTTTTAATCCTTTTATACCATAGCTATCGAGATATTCTGGTTTTTGAGAGTTAATCTATTCTTGTGGTTATCTTTAATAAAATTATCGGTTCAAATGTTTTTATCAGCGAATAATCATATTTTTTTTAAAAAAATCCCAAAAAAAATAATATCTTTGCACCCTAATAAGTGTTTACTAGTGTAAATAACTTATTTATTGCAAACAGAAATAAGCGTTGTTAACTCAGTTGGTTTAGAGTGTTACCTTGACAGGGTAGAAGTCACTGGTTCGAGTCCAGTACAGCGCACAAATATTTTCTCACCAAATTTTTTTTTTTTTTTTTAATTCTAGTTAGTTTGCAATTCATTATTTGTGAGATGCTAGCATTGTTAATTCAGTTGGTTTAGAGTGTTACCTTGACAGGTTAGAAGTCACTGGTCCCGAAAATTAGAACCGAAAAGGTTCTTAAAATTTTCGTGGATCCACGACACTGTAGGAAAATGCAATTTTATCGCATTTTCTTACATTGTCGGGATTCGAGTCCAGTACAGCGCACAAATATTTTCTCACCACATTTTTTTTTTTTTTTAAAATTCTAGTTAGTTTGAGAGTGTTGCAAAATTCTAAAATCAAGGCTTTTGAGAAATTTATGCTGCTCACGATAGCTATCGTGATTACTGCTGTAAATGCGATGCAGTGAGCCCGTCGAACTGAGTAGTTTAAATTTTTCAA
>JBBRGJ010000036.1:0-26195 GCA_038240835.1 Bacteroidales bacterium
TTTATTGGAATGGCAACTGAAGAACATCATCATGAGGAAGTTGAAAGTCTGTAAAGTAGAAAGTCCATAAAGTAGAAAGTCTGTAAAGTTGAAAGTTTGTAAAGGTGAAAGTCTTTAAAGGCGAAATTTGGAGTTAAGAAATAAACGAGAATAAATAAAAATAAATCAATAACCTAAAAAATAAAAAGTTATGTCTTTATTATCAGTAATGTTAGAAGCAGCAGGCGATATGGCTATCGCTAAATTAGGAGCTGGATTAGGTGCAGGTATTGCAACTATTGGAGCCGGTATGGGTATTGGTAACATCGGAAAAAGTGCATTGGAATCAATTGCACGTCAACCCGAAGCTACTGGCGACATCCGTTCAAGTATGATCATCGCTGCAGCACTTATCGAAGGGGTAGCATTTTTTGCTATCGTAGTTTGTCTACTTATCCTTTTTGTATAAGTAACCATTTAAGAGTACCGGCAACGGTTGGTTTCTGGTACTCTTTTTTTTCAAAAGAAAATCACAACTTAAAAAAATAACAATATGGAATTGATTACACCTGGAATAGGTTTAGTATTTTGGATGTTTTTTAGTTTTAGTTTATTACTATTCATCCTTGGCAAATTTGCGTGGAAACCAATCATTCAAATGCTAAATGAGAGAGATCAAACCATTGCAGACTCGTTGAATGAAGCAAAAACAGCTCGCGAAGAGATGAAGATGTTACAATCAAACAACGAATTACTTATTATTCAAGCAAAAGAGGAGAGAGATTCAATCATTGTAGAAGCTCGCAAAATAAAAGAACGCATGATTGAAGATGCCAAAGTTAAAGCAAACGAGGAGTCGCAACGTATTATTGATGCGGCCAAAGAGAGCATTAATTATGAAAAAATGCAAGCCATTACGGAGCTAAAGAATCAAGTGGCCGTTCTATCCATCGACATTGCTGAGAAACTGCTTAAAGAAGAGTTGACCAATAAAGAGAAACAGCAAAAAATGATTGAAGGAATGTTACAAGATATTCGCTTTAACTAAAAGTAATTCACAACGATGAAGACAACTAAAATTTCGGTACGTTATGCAAAAGCTCTTTTCGAATTTGCCAAAGAGCGAGAAATCATTGAAGAAGTATATGGTGATATGAACATCATCAATAAAACATACATCTCTTCACCTGATTTTGCATTGGCGATGAGAAGTCCAATTATCCGTCCCGACAAAAAGATTGCAATTTTTTCGGAGATTTTTAAAAATACAATTCATGAAATATCCTTGTCATTTTTAAAAATCATTTTTAAAAAGAGCAGAGAATTATACATTCATGATATTGTGTATCAATTTATCAAACTCTACAAAGAGTATCACAACATTAAAGAGGTGATTGTAATCTCTCCATCTGCACTACCCGAATCAATTAAGCAGAAATTAATCGAGCAACTTAGCGCCCAATTAAAATCGACCATTGAGATAAAAGAACACATTGATCCAAGTTTAATTGGCGGTTTAATTATCAAAGTAGACGATCAGCTTATCGATACTAGTGTGAGTGGTCAGATAAAGAGATTGCATCAAGAATTTTCAATAAATAATTATAGTAAAGCATTTTAAATACATAATTCTGTAAACAACTATGGCAGAAATCAAACCAGCAGAAGTATCGGCAATTTTGCGTCAGCAACTAGCCGGATTTCAAACAGAGACAGAGCTTCAAGAAACAGGTACCATTTTGGAAGTAGGAGATGGTATCGCACGTGTTTATGGACTCACAAAAGCACAATCGGGTGAATTAGTTCAATTTGACAAAGCCGGATTATTAGGAATTGTACTTAACTTGGAAGAGGACAACGTAGGTATTGTACTTTTGGGAGAAGCGAGAACTTTAACCGAAGGAGATATTTGCAAACGTACTGGAAAAATTGCTTCCATCAATGTAAGTGAAAAAATGGTGGGTCGTGTAATAAACACACTTGGCGAACCTATTGATGGCAAAGGTGAAATTGAAGGACCTTCATACGAAATGCCCTTGGAGCGTAAAGCACCCGGTGTAATTTTCCGTCAGCCCGTTAAAGAACCATTGCAAACAGGTATTAAAGCAATTGATGCCATGATTCCAATTGGTAGAGGTCAGCGTGAACTTATCATTGGTGACCGTCAAACTGGAAAAACAGCGATTGCCATTGACACCATCATCAATCAAAAAGAATTTTACGACAAAGGCGAACCTGTATATTGCATCTATGTTGCCATTGGTCAAAAAGGATCTACCGTTGCCAATATTGTGAAAACATTAGAAGCTCACGGTGCATTAGCATATACAGTAATCGTTGCGGCTACTGCTTCAGATTCTGCAGCCATGCAGTTCTATGCTCCATTTGCAGGTGCATCTATTGGCGAATTTTTCCGCGATACTGGTCGCTCCGCACTGATTATTTACGATGATTTATCCAAACAAGCGGTTGCTTATCGTGAAGTATCATTGTTACTTCGTCGTCCACAAGGTCGTGAAGCATATCCTGGAGATGTTTTTTACCTTCACTCACGTTTACTCGAAAGAGCAGCTAAGGTTATCGAATCGAGCGATGTGGTAAAAGGGATGAATGATTTACCAGAATCAATTCGCCATTTGGTAAAAGGAGGCGGTTCGCTAACAGCTTTACCAATCATCGAGACACAAGCGGGTGACGTTTCTGCTTATATTCCAACCAACGTAATTTCAATTACCGATGGACAGATATTTTTGGAAACCAACTTATTTAACTCGGGAATTAGACCAGCGATTAACGTAGGTATTTCGGTATCACGTGTTGGAGGAAATGCTCAAATTAAATCGATGAAGAAAATTGCTGGAACTCTAAAAATTGACCAAGCTCAATACCGCGAATTAGAAGCGTTTTCGAAATTTGGTTCCGATTTAGATGCATCTACAAAAGCAGTTTTGGACAAAGGAGCGAGAAATGTGCAGATATTAAAACAACCACAATACTCTCCAATGAAAGTAGAGAATCAAGTTGCGATTATCTATTGCGGAACAAAAGGGTTGTTGCAAAATATTCCTATCCAAAGAGTTCAAGATTTTGAATTAGAGTTTCTTCATCACCTAGAAGAGAAACACGCTGATTTATTAGCAAATTTAAAAGCTGGAGTGCTAAACGACGACATCACAAATGTTTTAGAAACCGTTTGCAAAGAGATAGGTCGCAAATACGAATAACAAATTTATCAAGAGCAACCCTTTAATAGGTTGCTCTTGTATATAACATATTACTGAATATGGCAAATTTAAAAGAAGTAAGAATTAGAATAGCATCTGTACAATCGACACAGAAGATAACCAGTGCCATGAAAATGGTATCTGCTTCAAAGTTGCGTCGTGCTCAGAATGCCATTGTAAAGCTTCGCCCCTATTCATCTAAGTTGAATGAGATTTTGGAAAGCATTTCGGAAAGTAATGACGACGACACAAACAATGCTTTTGCAGAACACAGACCCATCCAACATGTTACGTTGGTAGTTATTTCATCCAACAGAGGAATGTGTGGTAGTTTTAATTCCAATGTGATTAAAATGGCACTTCAACTGATTCATGTAAAATACGCTGCTCAGTTCGAAAGCGGAAATTTAAGTCTGGTAACCATTGGAAAACGAGTAACAGAATATTTTGTAAAAAGAGATTATCCTGTAATTGATTCCAGTATTACCATCACCGAAAATCCAAGTTATGATGATGCTACGATCATGTCGAGCAAAATCATGGAGACTTTTTGTGCTAAAAAAACTGATTTTGTGGAAATTGTCTACAATCAATTTAAAAACGCAGCTACTCAAGTATTAATCAACGAACAGTTTCTTCCTATTAAGCAAAAAGAGAACGAAGGAAAAACGACCGCTGTGGATTACATTTACGAACCAAGCAAAGAGATTATTATAGAGCAGATGGTTCCAAAGATTCTTAGACTTCAATTTTATAAAGGAATTTTAGATTCTGCAGCATCCGAACATGGCGCTCGTATGACTGCAATGCATAAAGCGACTGACAATGCGGGTGAAATGATCAAATCATTAAAACTCTCCTACAACAAAGCTCGTCAGGCTGCTATTACCAACGAAATATCCGAGATTGTATCGGGAGCAAATGCCCTTAAAGGGTAAGTTTTTTTCAACGACAGGTAAAGGCAGTTCATTCTGCCTTTTTTTTTTACATTCGAGCGAACAAAATAGAAAAATTCATGTTTAATATACAAACAAAAAACGAAAGATTATGATACCAAAAAAAGTAGAACTCGCAATTATCAATCAGATTAGAGAAGAGGAAGACTCTTCACGTATTTATTTAGCTATGGCTTCTTGGTGTGATGCTAATGGATTTCCAGGTGCAGCATCTTTTTTCTATCGTCAGACACAGGAAGAACGTTTTCATGCCTTAAAATTCATTCAATATTTAAATGAAAGAGGCGGACATGCTTTGATAGAAGCACTTCCAGTACCAAATAACAAATACGAATCGATTGTTCAAATATTTAAAGAAACTCTAAAACACGAAGAGTTTATCACTGCTTCCATCAACAAATTGTATGAAGTAGCAATGAATGAAAAAGATTTTAGCACTCAAACATGGCTACAATTCTTTATCACCGAACAAATTGAAGAAGAATCAACGGTAAAAAGCATCTTAGATAAATTTGAAATGATTGGTGACAACAAAAGTGGTTATTACATGCTAGACAAAGAACTTGGCTTGCTTGGGGCTATGCCAGTAGGTACAGGAGCATAATTTGATTGCTTTTTTAAAGCCCAAACTCTGCGTTACTTGATAAATTCTAACTACTCAGTTACAAAAGTAAACTCCTAGTTCGAATTTATCAAAAGCCTAAATTTTGGACTTTAAAAAACCAATCAGTTCTTGAAAGAGAGTGAGTTATTTGTAACTCACTCTCTTTTTTTTTTTCGACTATTGCTCGCTTCTAAATGCCTTTCGGCAGATAAGTCAAATTCTAAAAACAGTCATGCTGAGCCCTCCTTTTGAGGATAAACCTGTCGAAGTATACGTCTGAAAAACATTCAGAAAAGAAGTATTTAAAAGGTCGACCCTTCGACAATTCCGATAATTATCGGGACAGGGTGACTATATGATAATAAAAAAGCTATATCCTAAACGTTGTAATACCAAGTTTTGCAAAGAGAAACTACAATTCGGCGATGTATTGATTCCAATGGGTTGGGACGTCCAATGGATTGGGTCTGTTTTTGAAAATGCCATAACAAGCGGCGCCGCTGCCTGACATTTGGGCATAGATTGCTCCTTGGTTGTACAAATCATTTTTCAAGGTTCCAATCTGAGGATGGAGATTGAAAATAGGTTTTTCGAAATCATTCTCAATCACATTTTTCCATTCCGGAAGTGGCAATTTAGGCAAATCAGAGAGATTAAAACAATCCACATTCGGTTTTATTCTACCATAAGCATCTGCGGTGGAAATATGAATATCTGGTTTTACAATTAGCAGAAAATATCCAGACAAATCTATTTTTACAGGAGTTAGAATCTCGCCACGACCTTGACCAAATTGTGGAAAATCATTCACAAAAAAAGCACAATCACTGCCCAGTTGTGCTGCGTATTTTATCATTTGAGAATTCTCAATATTTAACGCATACAATTCGTTTAATAATGTAAGAGTCGTTGTTGCATCCGCAGAACCTCCACCCAACCCCGCTCCCATTGGAACCATTTTGTGCAAATAGAGTTTTACAAACGGAAAGTCAAAATCTTTTCTCAACAGCTGAATGGCTTTAAAGCATAAGTTATTTTCCATCGGTTCATTGATCGATAATCCTGTAACCTCAACAACATCCTGATTATTAGATGATTCTACAATTTCAAGGGCATCACTCAAAAACTTTACGGGATAAAAAACTGTTTGAATATCATGAAAATTGTCCGACCTTTTTGAAATCACATTCAGTCCTATGTTAATTTTGCAAGATGTATATTGTATCATCGTTTTTTTTTGTATTTTTGATGTACAAAAATACGCTCAAGAAATGAAGAAACCAAACATATTTTCCATTTCTTGCAGAATTATAAATAATTAAAGGAATATGAAGATTTTCAATGCAATTATGCGACGATATTTAATCAATCAGTTACCTGATATTGACAAGTATCGCCAACGTGCAATTCCTTTACAGAGAAAGATTTTTCGCGATCTCATAAAGCAGGGTGCTCAAACCGAATTTGGGAAGAAACACCACTTTAGAGAGATTAAAAACTACAGACAATTTGCAAAATTAGTTCCCATAAGCACTTATAATGATTTAAAACCCAGCATCGATCGTATGATTGAGGGAGAGCAGAAAGTGTTATGGCCTTCCGACGTTAAATGGTTTTCGAAATCGTCGGGAACGACAAGCGCTCGTAGCAAGTACATCCCCGTAAGCAACGAATCGTTGAAATATTGTCATATAAAAGGAGGACGAGATGTGTTGGCATCTTATTGCAACATGTTTCCAGAAACAAATATTTTCGATGGCAAAGGGTTGATTTTAGGGGGAAGCATGCGGCAAGCAGAGCAAAATAGCGAAGCTACTTATGGTGATTTGTCCGCAATACTTATTCACAACTTTCCTCGTTGGGCAGATTTTGTCCGCACTCCTTCGCGCGAAATCGCACTGATGGACGAATGGGAGGCAAAACTAGAGAAGATGAGTGAATTTACTATTCCTCAAAATGTCACAAGTATTTCTGGAGTTCCATCGTGGATGCTTTTGTTGCTAAAGAAAGTGCTTGAGAAAACAGGAAAGTCAAACATCAAAGAGGTATGGCCAAACATAGAACTGTTTATGCATGGAGGAGTAAATTTTGAACCATACCGCGAGCAGTACGAAGAGATATTTCCAAAAGATTCTATTTTTTACATGCAAACCTATAATGCTTCGGAAGGTTTTTTCGCTTTTCAGGACGGGAAAGATAGAAATGACATGCTTTTGCTTCCCGACCATGGCGTATTCTACGAATTTAGTCCACTTACGGAGTTCGAAACAGAAAATCCAACCAGTTATCCTCTTCAAGAAGTTCAGTTGGGAGTAAACTACGTAATGATAATCTCCACCAACGCTGGATTATGGCGATACATCATCGGCGACACGGTGCAGTTTACCACTCTTTATCCACATAGAATAAAAGTTACAGGCAGAACTTCTAGTTTTATCAATGCTTTTGGAGAAGAAATCATCATAGAAAATGCTGAAAAAGCAATTGCTCATGCTTGTAAAACCACCAATGCTCTGGTTTCAGAATATACCGCTTGTCCAATTTATTTTGGCAACGGCAGCAGTGCAGCTCATGAATGGATTATTGAATTTGAAGAGCAACCCAACGATTGGGATCTGTTTTGCAACACATTAGACGATTCTCTTAAATCAATAAATTCTGATTATGAAGCAAAAAGGTATCATAATTTGCTATTGCACAAACCCATTATTCACAATGCACCCAATGGGACATTTTTATCGTGGTTGAAAAGCAAAGGAAAACTTGGTGGACAGAATAAAGTTCCACGTCTATCCAACAATCGGAAAATTGTAGACGAGATCAAACCACTTTTACAAAATCCATCCTAAGACGAAAATCACGTATGAAAAAAAAGACACTCTATTTTTCAATACTTTTTACGCTAATTTTATCGGCAGTAAATGGCTTTGGTCAAGGCGAATATAAGCTTAGAAACAAATTGCACCTAGCGTGTGACTTTTTTAATTGTGATGCATTTGGCAATATTTATCTTGTCCGCAACCAAACCATTCTCAAAACAGACAGTTTAGGAACCCAACTTGCAATTTTCGACAATAGTAAAAATGGAAGAATTGGTCTTGTCGATTTATCAAATCCACTAAAAATAATGATTTTTCATCCCGAAACCAACATCATTCAGTTTTTGGACAGAAGTTTATCGCCTATAGACCAAGAGATTAAACTATTTTCACTGTACAACGAAAATTACGACATTGCCTGCACTTCCTATTCCAATAGTTTGTGGCTTTATCCTTCCAACGGCTCCTTGCTTTACCGAATTGACAATCAAGCCAACATTACCTCCAAAATCGAGCTATTGAATCAGATTACGTTTGATGATTTTAAAGCCACACAACTTATTGAATACGATAACTTTATCTATTTATCCAACCCGAAAGTGGGAATTATTATTTTGGACCGCTGGGGCGCAATCATCAACCAAATCCCAATCACATTTAACCACTCAATTTCGGTAAACAACGATTTAATCTATTATCACCGACAAGATACAATGTACTGTTACAACCCCATCGTATTTGAAGAGTTACCCATTTTGAAATCACCACAAAAGATAATGCAATCCGTTGTGACGAAATCAAATATTTACTTAAAACTGGCAAATGACAGTATTTTTCAATACTCAATTTGGTAAACTAACCAAAAAAATTGTACGTTTGCAAAAAAAAGAATTATGCAAGAGATAAACACCTATTTATACGAACACATGTTGGAGCTAATTGCGGCTTTTTTTGGCGTTTTGTATGTATTATTAGCTGCCAGACAGAATTATTTATGCTGGTTTTCGGGAATAGTGAATGTGTCAATATTTGCGGTCATCTTTTTCGAGCAGAAACTTTTTGGGAATATGTCGTTGCAGATAATCTACCTTTTCCTCAGTTTTTATGGGTTATACAGCTGGATTACAAAAGACAAAAAACAACATGCTGTAATTTCGTTGATGGATAATTCCTATCGTTACTTTATGCTAATTTTGTTCCTCATTTTAACGGGCATTGTCTATTTAACTTTGCAGAATTCGAACTCCACTTTGCTCATGTTAGATGCGACCACTGCAGCGGCTGGCCTAGTGGCAACGTGGATGCAAGCGCGTAAATTTATCGAAAACTGGTTGATTTGGATTCCAACAGATTTGGCCATCATGGGAATGTTCATCTTTGAAGGGTTATATATCAGTGCGGGACTCTTTTTATTATACTCAATCATTGCCGTTTTCGCTTACTTTAAATGGAAAAAGGAGTTATCCCGTGGAGTTAAATAAAAAGAAGTTTCTGACTATTGCGATCACCGGGCCCGAATCTACAGGAAAATCGTGGCTTTCGGAACAGTTGGCGATACATTTCAACACCCTTAGCGTTGCAGAATACGCCAGAGAATATATTGAAAATTTAGAAAGACCGTATGATTTCAACGACATTGAACTGATTGCCAAAAAGCAATTACAACTAGAAGAGCAAGCAATTGGCAGGGCGAATAATATCTTGTTTGTAGATACCGATTTCTTTGTAACTAAAATTTGGAGTGAATTTGTGTTTCAAAAATGCAGTCCTTGGATAATCGACCAGTTGCAATCGCACACTTACGATTTACATCTACTTTGCGACATAGATTTGCCTTGGGAATACGATCCACAAAGAGAGCATCCAGACAAGCGTCAGGAGCTATTTGAACTATACAAATCGGAGTTAACAAAAAGCAAAAGACCTTTTGAAATTGTCACTGGCAATGGTGAATTTAGATTGCATTCAGCTTTGGGTGCGTTGAAAAAGCATTTTCCAATGATTCTGGAATTGGAATTAATAGAACATCCTATTTCCGAATAAAAATACCGACTTTGTATTCCATGGTTCCAAAGATATTAAAAGGTGGGTCGGGTATAAACAGTTTTAACAACTTATAATTTGAATTATTTTCCATGCGCGAGAAAGGCACATTTCCTTCCAACGCACTAAAATGACCATCCCAAATTACAATTGTATTTTTATCAACGCCCTTATCGGGTTCATTAAAATCTGGGACAAAGGTAAAAAACTCAGAATTCTCAAATGGATTTTTGTCAAGAAACTCAGGAATAACGGGGTTATAATAGATAATTTTATTTTGGGCATAACCATTCTCAACAATCCAGGTAGTCGCTTGTTTTACAACCAATAATTCTCCTTGAAACTTCACGGGTAATTTGTGTTTATGTACTCCATAATGAGTCACAATTCCTCCTATAGCGATTACCAAAACAGTAATGACCCAACGATTTCGAAGAGGCAACACCAACGAATTAAACCCTTTAAGAGCCATTATTCCGACCAGAGGAACAATGGCAGCCATAAACCGAGGATCTCCCAATACCGACATCCAACCTTTCCAACAAACAACGGAATGAAACACAAAATATCCCAGCGCAGAAAATGCAATCACAAATAGTTCGTTAAATTGAATTTCGGACTCCAAAATAGATTTCTTTCTGCGAACAAAGAAGAGGATTACAATGGAAAGTAACCCAGCAATGGAAAGCAAAAAAACAATAGGTCCAAAAGTAGCAGGCACATTGGTTACGTAGTCAAACAAACTGCCCGGATCATAAATTTCCCCCGAAGCTTTGTACGGATTATTGCTAATAAGCCATAAAAAATCGCCCAAAATAAATCCACCGAAAATAGAATAAAACAAGACACCAGAAAGCAAAAATGGCAGTGATTTATATTGTTTTTTTATCAATAAAAGAATAAAAAACCAGGCAATAAACATAACACCTTCACTACGTACAAAGGGAATTAGAGAGATTAATATAGCCGTTAATACATATTTTTTGTCCATAAAAAAATAGACGGCTGAAATTAAAAGTAAGGAGAAAACTGCTTCCGTTAATCCGGAAAACATCAACAATATAAAAATTGGAGCAAAAATGGTAAAAAAAACGACGAGGGGTAAGTTCTTGTAGCCTAATTTTCGTGAAATCAGCAAAGCCATGAATGAAGCCATGGAACAAATCAATACATTAAAAAGCATCATTCCATGAAACCCAAAGTAGGCAAAGGGAGCTGATAAGAGCGTAAAAAGCGGTTTTCCCCAATGATCTAAAAAATTGGCTGGTCGATGGAATGCATATTTTGAAATAAGATAATGTAGATACGAATCACCGCCATACAAGCTACCTTCCGACAAAAACGACAATCCGATAAAAAGAGATGTTGCGACAAATAGCAATATTAGAGCGACCGAAAATGATGATAATTTAATATTAAATCGGTGATTTATTTTCATGATTATATTCTATTAGATTCTTTCAACAATAGAAAAACTAAATATTCCCCAAATTTTACTCCTGATAATAAATTCGTTTCACTCTACGCGAAATACCCGTAAGCACTTCATAAGGAATGGTTTCTAAAGTATCTGCCATTTTCGTCACGGGATATTCATCGCCAAAAACCAAAACTGTATCTCCTACTTTTGCCGTTATATTGGTAAGATCTATCATGCACATATCCATGCATACAATGCCAATAATTGGGACTAAAGAGCCATTAATCATCACTTTGCCGACTCCATTTCCATACGCTCTATGAAGTCCATCGGCGTAACCAATGGGAATAATTCCGATGGGTGTGTCTTTTTGGGCAGTCCATTTTTTATTATATCCGACGGTATCACCTTTTGGGATAATTTTAATTTGAGAGACAGACGTCTTGAGCGAACAGACGTTCTTAAGCAACGATTTATCGGCAATTACTGACGAAATTCCGTACATTCCAATTCCCAATCGAACCATGTCAAACTGAGCATTTGGGAAACGAGAAATTCCAGAGGTATTTAAAATATGTTTCATGATTGGATAGTGGAATTCCTGTTGAATTTGCTCGTGAAAGGAGTTTAAATGAGCAATTTGCATGTTTGTAAAATCATCTTCCTTCGGATCTTCAGCAGCAGCTAAATGCGAAAACACTGATTTTACAAAAAGGTAATCTTTCAAACCCTGCAGTCTACCCAATAACATTTTAATATCTTCCTTATCAAATCCTAAACGATGCATGCCAGTATCCATTTTTAGATGGATGGAAATAGGTGAAACCAATTCAGAATCGATCATGGCTTCTTCGAGCATATCCAACATTAAAAAACTAGATATTTCGGGTTCCAAATTATATCTAAACATTGCATCAAAGCTGTTTGGCTCTGGGTGCATCACCAATATGGGCAACTCGATGCTTGCTTTGCGCAACTCCACACCTTCGTCTACATACGCCACTGCCAAATAATCTACATGGTGAAATTGGAGCACATTTGCAATTTCAAAACTGCCACTTCCGTAGGAGAAAGCCTTCACCATGGCCATTAATTTCACATTGGGATTCAGTTGGGATTTATAAAAGTTAACATTATCCACCAATGCATTAAGATTCACCTCCATCACCGTTTCGTGCAACTTCTGTTGGAGCACTTTGCTTATTTTTTCGAAATGAAAAACACGAGCCCCTTTTAAAAGGATAATTTCATTGTTGAAATCTGCAAAATCGTACTGTTGAATAAAATCGTTTGCAGATTGAAAAAAGTGAGTTTGTAACTCAAAACAAGATTTGTAACGAGCCAACGAAGGGCCAATTGCAATTAATTTTGAAATATTTTTTAGTTTAAGCAAATCTGCAATTTCTAAATATAGTTCATTCTCATCGCGTCCACTTTGAAGAATATCGGAGAGAATGAGTGTATGTCTGGTTAGATGTTTATGATGTTGCATAAAATCTAAAGCAATCTTCAACGAGTTTAAATCGGAGCTATAACTATCGTCGATGATGGAGCAACCATTTATTCCATCTTTCATCTCGAGGCGCATGCCAATAGGCATCAATAGCAGAAGTCGCTCCTGAATAGTGGCAAAATCATACTCCATGTTTCGCAACGTACACCAGCAGTGAATTGCATTTTCAATGGAAGCATCATCGACAAAAGGGACCACAATTTCTAATTTATCACAATTGTTTTCAACTGCGTGAATCGTTGTTTGGAGTTGATTTTTAGAAATATCAATAATCCGCAAGTTTGGATCATTTTTCCGTCCCCAAGTATATGATTTTACTTTTAGCTGAAGTCCAGAAGTAACAAATCGCTCCATAATTGGATAGTAATCAGAGCAATAAATTAACAAATCCACCGAAGTGAAGAGTTTAAGCTTCTCTCCTGCTTTTTGAGTTGCGTTGATAAAATTCTCATCGTGAGCCGTTCCAATATTGGTGAAAATTCCAATGGTCGGTTTAATCATCTTTTGCAAACGTTCCATTTCATTGGATTCAGAAATACCGGCTTCAAAAATAGCCAACTCATCCTGACTGCTCATTTGCCAGACAGAAAGTGGGACTCCAATCTGTGAATTATAGCTTTTTGGACTTCTCACAATACGTTTGTCCATGTACAACATTTGAAACAGCCACTCCTTAATCACCGTTTTGCCATTGCTGCCCGTAATGCCGATTACAGGAATGTTGAACTTATTTCGGTGGAGACAAACAATGCGTTGAAAAGCATCCAAGGTATTACCCACTAGGATGAAAATTGCTTCGTCGAGTGCATCAAAAGTTTCGTAATACGTTGATATTAAGAAAACACGAACTCCTTTTTGATACAACTCCTCAATAAACTTATGGCCATCGTTGCGGTTAGAGACCAAGGCAATAAAAAGAGTTTGAGACGGAGAAAGCAATTTTCTGCTATCCAACAAAATATCACTAATAAACACTTGCTCCACGTTAGTTTTTGTAACTACTTCTGCTTTAAGGTATTGGATTATTTCGGGTAGATAATACATGAGATATTTTAAGGAGTGAGAATTTTATTTTTTAGCAACTAAGTCGCTGTACTCTTTTCTGTTTTTCAAGATATCGATTGCTAAATAAAGTGCATTTAAAAAAGATTCGGAAGAAGCCTTGTCTTTTCCAGCAATATCATACGCAATTCCATGCGCAGGCGAAGTTCTTACAAATGGCAATCCAGCGGTAAAATTCACCCCTTGATCTTGCGAAAGAAGTTTGAATGGAATCAACCCCTGATCGTGATACATTGCCAATACAGCATCAAATTTTCGGTACTGTCCCGAAGCAAAAAATCCATCGGCAGGATACGGTCCAAATGCCAAAATATCTTCATCAAAAGCTTGGCGAATTGCAGGAAAAATCACATCTTCATCCTCTTTGCCAATCACACCTTCGTCGCCAGCATGAGGATTTAGTCCTAAAACTGCAATTTTGGGACGACGGATATTAAAATCGATGACCAATGACTTTTGCATTAACCGGATTTTATGTAAAATCTTTTCTGGACTAAGCGTTTCAGAAACTTTTGCAATCGGAATATGATCGGTCACCACACCCACGGTAACGGCAGGACTCACCATCAACATTAAATAATCTTTAATTCCGGCTTTATCTGCTAAGTATTCCGAATGTCCCGGAAAATGGAACGATTCAGATTGAATATTTTTCTTGTTAATAGGCGAAGTAACAATTGCTTGGATGTTATTTTTGAGCAAATCAGTCATCGCCATTTCTAACGACAGCAAAGACATTTCGCCGGCAACAGAAGTTGACTGACCAATATCTACTTTAACTTCACTGTCTACAATATTAATCATATTTGCCTTTCGTGGAGCAGCTTGCTCGGCAGATCGAACAATATTAAAACTAAAGTCACCAAGATTTATAAGTTTGCGATGGTAAGATGCAACCTTTGAAGACCCATAAACGATGGGCGTACAAATCTCCGAAATACGAGGCATAATCAACGTTTTCAAGACAGTTTCGTATCCTATTCCATTAATATCACCTTGGGTAATTCCTATTTTATAAATTTGTTCTTTTTCACTCATTGCATTATCGTTTTATATTTTGATTACAAAGATAAGGTTTATCCGATATTAATTGATAATAGTTTTATAAAAAAAAGATTTTGACTGAAAATCAGTGAACAGTGAACAGTGAACAGTTAACAGTTAACAGTTATCAAAACAGCCAACAGAGCCAAGCTCGACTGAAATACAGTTAACATTGTTCATATGGCCGTTTGCTTTTGACTTTACAGATCCCGAAAAATAAATCCGCCAACTGGCGGATTGTCATTTTTCGAGGATGTTATCAATCCTCGTTTACGGGACTCGAATTTTTACAAAAATCAAAGATTTTTAAGGAAATTCGGCACTTTATAAACTTTCGACTCTTTTCTCAGTGAACAGTTAACAGTTAACAGTGAACAAAACAGCCAACAGTCAATAGCCAAAAGCCAACAGAACGATGTCTTTTAGATGATTAACGTAACAAAATAGATGATAAGCGTATTGATTTTAGCAATAAACGTATTTAGTACAAACAAGATTGATTTTTATGTAGTGATATTATATTTCTACGGCCATTTACTAAATGGGGTTTTAGAAAGGTACGAGTTGTAATATCTTGGATCACTGGTCACTTCTGCCTCAATCCAAGATGGCTTAATAAACGTTTCATCTTCGCTATTTAGTTCTATTTCAGCCATTAGAAGTCCTTTATTTTCTCCCAAAAACTCATCTATTTCCCAAACCTTTCCTTCAAACTCGATTTGATAGCGAATTTTAGAAAGTTCGGAAACGGCAAACTGGTTTAATAGTTCTTCTGCTTCGTTTGGAGGAATTTCATACTCATATTCCGCCCTAGAGAAGCCGTTTGTTTTTCCTTTAATGGTGATGAATCCGAACATATCGGTGAGTCGAACCCGAATAGTTTTGTCGGGTTCCGCCACCAAATATCCTTGGCGATAGTGATTTCCGACAGGTTTTGTCAAGTTATTCCACAACTCGTGGTTGACTAAGAATTTTCGTTCAATTTCTATGGGCATAAATTTCAATATTTAGAATGAGAGGTATAATTATTTCACTAGCATTTTGCAGATAATAATTATTTAAGCGTCATTTTTTAATTTCAGAATTTCATCAACTTTACGTTTAAAGTCATTTTCAAAAACTTTAAATGCTTTCAATTCTCTCAACACCGAATAATCTTCAATATATGCCGCTAAACGGTGTACCGCTTGATGTGGATTGAATTTTGTTAAATTTCTGCCTTTCAAACCACTCGCATTAATCAACAGTTGATGTAAAGTCTCTTTGGGCTGAGTTAGACTTTCAATTTTATTAATTGGAGGCAACAATAAGTTTCCTTTATAATTTCTGTTTCCGGCTGCTTTTTTAAGTGCATCTTGATTAATTAACAGCCATGACTCCATCATTTTTATCGGGACAACGCAAATTATCATTTTTACATCCACATCATCAACACACTCTAAAACCTCAGACTTTCTATCATCAATTATCTGAATATCATTCCTTTCAGCATCTCTGTGATAGATTAACACATCGTACGGATAATATTCTTTGGCTGTAGATATTTGAGCCTTAACATCACTTTTCATGGGTGGTTTTGGCAAATTTCTGAAATCTGCATAGCTAATAGAACTTGGAACTTTCGGATATAAATCATCAGCAAGCCACTTAATAATAGAACTCAGTGCCTTATCAGAACTTCCATCACCAATCAATGTAACCCTTATTTCAATCATAATTAGAGTTATAGATTAAGTTTAAATTGATTCACATTTTCAGAAACAGTTTTTTTTGATTTCGGATTACGTTTGGCGGGATAATATTGTTCTTTACGATCTTCAATCAATTGCGAATCAATGATTTCAACACGCTCTAAGTATGCTACAATATCACCTTTGGTGGTTGTTTCCGCTAATTTATTTTGAGTCTTCCAAGTATTATTTAAAGCTGTAAAGGAGGTGTATTTTACCTTTTTTCCAAAATCTAACAAATATATCTCTTTCTCTTTTGCCAGGTATAGACTTTCGTCTGATGAATTACGGACCACCAATGGAGCGTGAGAATTGATAATTACCTGCCTGAAAGGATTATCTTCATCCACTTCACTGCTTGTATCTGTAGCCATATCTTCCAGCAATGTAATCATCTCTTCAATTTTCTTAGGACTAATTCCGTTTTCAGGTTCTTCCAAACAGATTAAACTATTTTTTCCACTATCGGCTTCCAATGTCGCTAACCCCAGAAAACGAAGAGTTCCATCAGATAGAGATTGAGCAGGCAAAATCAACCCATCTTTAAATTGAATCTGAAGAGTGAGCAAATCTCTCTTTTCATCTTTATCAACCATAATTTTATCAATATCATCCACTAATTCTTTTAATCGATTAGTTAATGATTGATAGATATCCTTTTCTTTGTAATCATTTTGCAATCGATAAAGAGTGGCAGGCAAATTATGTCCATTTGCTGTGATCATAGAATTTTTAACT
This sequence comes from Bacteroidales bacterium, assembly GCA_038240835.1. Lineage (GTDB taxonomy): Bacteria > Bacteroidota > Bacteroidia > Bacteroidales > WCHB1-69 > JBAXTE01. Next base: position 17,133 of record JBBRGJ010000036.1, read on the forward strand.
TCAAAAATAGAATTTGGTTGTCTCAAAGCACTTGGCTCAAATTGTAACATCATCCAATTTCTCATTTCATGCCGAACTAAAAATGCGGTAGGTGATTCGGCAGTTACGGTAGAAAGCAAGGTTCGAGGCATCTTTTGAGCGATAAATTCAGATGTTCGCCCCTTACTTCCATCTTGATGCAACTTTATTTTATCCGATTCTGTTGAGATAAATGGAGCATTTGTGCCTCGTCGACCATACAATACCGATTTAAGCCAATTAATAGAATAATCAAAAAATAAATTTTTCTTCGTCATTTGTTGAGTAATCGGAAGAAGCTCCTCTTTGATAATCTCTATTAATTCTCTATCTCCTTCTTCTTCATTCAGTTTCAATTCCAATACATACCTTAAACTGGTAATTGTAGCTTCGGCCATTTGCCCTAAATCATCCTCTGCGTTTTTAGAAACAATCATATCTATTACAAAACGCATTGTGGTGAAATACTGATTTCCACTTCTGAAAAAAATATCTTTAATATTTGAATGTCGCTGATTTTCGCTTCGTATTGATTTTGCGGCCTGTAAAACAGTATTTTCAGTTAGATGAGAAAGAAAAACTAATGCATCAAAAAAATTGGATTTTCCCACTGAATTTGCTCCTGCAATACATGTATAGGGACCAAAATACAACTCTGTATCTAGTAAACTTTTGAATCCATTTATTTTTATTCTGGTAATCATGTTTTTTCTCCTAACCTCTAAAAGTATAATTTCGACTTTGATTCTTTTAATAAATAATTACAATGGCAAGAACAAAGTTAGTCTATTTAACGAAATGACAATATAATCCATTCAATTTCCACTTATATTTAGTCTTTTAATCACTTTTTCACATACACCAATTGGGCGCAATCTGAGGTGCAAAGATAGAGTGTATCGGCGACGATGGAATATTTATTTACTTTTTGAAAATAATCATACAGAGTTTCGCCAAGTTTGCAGGAAGAAACTCCCGCTTTTTTCGTGCGCATTGGATTATCCATGGTCAATTTGCCTTTAGATTTCACGGAGTAGTTTCCATTAAAATGGTTCCAACCACTGTAACCCGTGAATTGTCCATTTTTATCAAAACTCAGGGAAGTATTGCAATCAGTTTTGGCTGATTCTACAGTCGTTCCCACCATTATTTTAACAAAACTCCATTGAGTTCCTTCCAGTTTATTTTGAATCTCTGGGGTAGTGCCCACAATAAAAAAGGCAAATAAAAGTGTAGCTATTTTCATATAAATTAGAATAAAAGTGTATCATTAAAACGTTTAAGGAACTTCTGCAAACTTTTCCAAAACACAATCCATTGTGTATATGATTATTGCATTACAAACATACAATTAATTTGAAATCAAAGGTGTTAACTGGCCTTAAATTGAAAAAATATATCTATTTTTACAACTCAATAAAAACTATAATTATGAAAAGCGGACAATTTACATTTTCGATGATTAAACCCACTGCATTTCACAACAAACATGCAGGAGAAATAATGACAATGATTTATGAACATGGCTTTCATGTAATAGCTATGAAAATGACACGTTTGAGTTATGCTGAAACCCAGTTGTTTTACAAAGTTCATCAAGATCGTCCTTTTTATGATGACTTATGTAAATTTATGAGCTCGGGACCCATTATTGCGCTCATATTAATTAAAGAAAATGCAGTAGAAGATTATCGTAAAATTATTGGCAGTACCGATCCAGATATGGCTGACGAGGGAACTATTCGCAACGTGTTTGGATTAAATATTCAACAAAATGCAGTTCATGGTTCAGATTCAGACGAAAATGCACTGTATGAATCACGCTTTTTCTTTTCGGAGTTGGAAATCTATAAAAATGCTTAATTAGGGGAAAGTCCTTAAAGCTCCGTCAAAATTCAAAAAAAGTTTTTTTTTGATTATTTGACGAGAGTCCTCGAAAAATGACAATCCGCCAGTTGGCGGATTTATTTTACGGGATCGAAAGTCTGCAAAGGGGGAAAAGAAGTGACGAGTAACGAGTGACGAGTGACCGCATAGCGACGATGAAAGACAAGCTGCAGCGCAGCGAAATCTTTGTAGAAAAAAGATATTTATTGCAAATCAAAGGTGCAGAGCACCGACATAAGAGAAAAGGTGAAAGTCCTTAAAGGCTATAAAGTGGAAAGTCTATCAAGCGATGCCCTGAGCCCTCCAGTGGAGGAGAAACTTGCCGAAGGGTCCATAAAGGATTTTTTGGTGATTGGGGAATATTTGAGATTAAATTTGAGAAAAAGTTTTAAAAAGGATTTTAAGAAGAGGGTGCATTTTGAGGAAATGGTTTGATTTTTTTTTGCGAATTGTGTAGTTTGATGATGTAAGAAAAATCAAAAATAAGGGAGTGTAAATTTCCATTTTTCAGAAAAAAAGAGTCACAAAACATCACTTTATCAAAATAAATCGGATAATTTGAGTACTTTTGCATTAAAGTTTAAAAAAACAGACATTTTTTTCGAAACTAGTTGTGATATTCAAAATTAAAGTTGTATATTTGCACTCGCTTTTGAAAATTAAGAGATAAGAATATATAAAGATTAAAATACGATGAGCAAGACAGACTTAGTTAAATTTGTAGAAGAACAATTCCTTACACGTAAAGATTTTCCAGAATTTAAAGCAGGTGACACCGTCACTGTTTCTTATAAAATTATTGAAGGTGCAAAAGAACGTATCCAGCTATATCAAGGTGTAGTAATTCAACGTTCGGGTGAAAAAGCGAAAGAGACTTTTACCGTTCGTAAAATCTCTGGTGGTATTGGCGTTGAACGTATCTTCCCATTTGCTTCACCATTTATTGAACAAATCGTTGTAAACAAACATGGTGTTGTTCGTAGAGCACGTATCTTCTACCTAAGAAGCTTAACTGGTAAAAAAGCTCGTATTAAAGAGAGAAGAATGTAATTCTAATTACATCAAACACATTAAAAAATGGATTAATTTAAATTAATCCATTTTTTTTTGCACAGCCCCTATCCTATTCTCACTTACCTGATATCTCAACACATTTTTCACATACATTGCCCTAGAAACACTCCTTATTGACTTGTTTTGGGCTATTGAGGCAATCTTCTTAGTATACAAAAGCATTTACCAATTTCATTATTTCACCATAATACAACGCATAATCAAAAGCCGGAAGAAAGCTACCTCTAAGAAAAAAACGAAAGAAAGTGTGAGATTCACATCCCTTTTCTTGTGGCTCTTGTGCGAAATTGGCTCTTGTGCGAAGTTGGTTTTTGTGCGAAGTTGGTTTTTGTGCGAAGTCGCTGCGCTCCTTCGCTCCCTTTGGATAAAAAAAAAGTCCGCTAATTAGCGGACTTTTTTTTAGAGACATTCTACTAAATTATTCAACCACAAGTTTTTCAACTACGGTTTGAGTTTTAGTAATCACTTTTACAAAGTAAACACCAGGAACAAGATTCAGAGAAACTTCTTCCGTTGAGTTTCCTGTTGCTTGGATGTTTTTGTTTAACACAATACTTCCTTTGGCATCATAAATAATATAATTAACGTTGTCGTTAATTGTACCGAAGTTTAGTGTAAACATTCCCTTGTTTGAATTTGGATAAATACCAATCTTAGCCGTTTCATTCGCTTGAATACCACCTTCAACACTAACGGTAACGGTAGCAGCAACTTGTAATGGAATTGGAATCACTCTTTGTCTGACACCTTCGGGTAATGTAAATGTACCTTTTGCATTGTAAACAGCATTGGTATTTGCATCATAAGCTGTGATATTCCAATTTAGAGCAACAGTATATTGATTGTCTTCTACATCGGTAATCACAATATGGGGTGCAAGCTGAGCAATGGCAGCAGCAGAAGTAGTACCTGTGGCTACAGATATATTTTCAACTTCCGAATTAAGGTCTATTACATTGATTGCTTTCGGAGCAACTCTAATTTTCAAATCGTAGCTTGAAATACAAGCTGGAATTGGCTCATTGTCGATCATGATAAAATAAGAACCTGCTGCCAAAACAACATTAAGAGTTTGGGCGCCAGAACCAATTCTGCGACTGTAAGCAATGCATGTTGCAGTATCAGGCGAACCATTTAAGATTGCAATGCCTGTCCGTTGATCAGCAGTAGTCATGATTATTTCTATGTTTTCCTCTTGGGTAAGAACAAGTTTGTAAATAATATCCTCTCCTTCATCAGAGTCACCTAAACAGGAGTTATTATAATCATCCCCCATTCCGCAGGTAGAACCACCTATTTCCGAGTATGGCAATGCGGACTGAGCAACAACAATTGGGTTTGAGCAATTCGCCCCAAGTGGAGTTGCAGCAGGTGTTACCGTTACAACCCATTCTTGATCAGTACCATCTTCAGCAGTGACAGTATAGGTAATTGGTGTTGAAAAATCTTGAGGATCTCCGCTTAAAGGATCAACAGATGCCAAATAAGAAACAAAAATCAAAGGATAAAGAAACGTGATATTTACATTCCATTCTATTTCAATAGCCACTGTATGATTCACAGCATCAATTGTTGCAGGCCCAGTTTGTTCTTGAAATGTAAATGTTAGAATATCATTAGCACTGCTTAGCGAAGTTGCAAGCGTGGCATTGACGGTCCATGCCTGAGCAGTTCCCAACTGAGAAGTAACATTGTAAGTAACTGGAGTAGCAAAATTGCGAGCTACGCCAGATTCAAAATCAACAGTTGCAAAATCTGAAGTTGTAAATGTTGGCACTAAAGCGCTTCGATCTGTACCCATAGCTAATTCAACAGTTACTGTGTGATTTACTGCGTTAACGATTTCTGGCCCAGCTTGTTGAGCAAAACCAAAGGTAATGATATCGTTTTCGTTTGACTTTTGGCGAACAACAAAATCATCGATCCCAAAACCATAATTTGATGAAGCTGAATAAGTTTGGTGGAAAGCGATGTATATATTTTGTCCATTAAATGCAGACAAGTCTAACACATGATTTACCCAATCTTGATTTGTACAATCAAAAGTGCCTAAATTGTGTGTAAAACTGGCAATAGATTTATCCGTGGTAGAAACCAAAACATCATAAGTGTTATTTTTACTACTACTTTCAACTACATCCCACCATGACACGAAATAAGACGTTGAATTGATTACAAGTTTAGGAGTGATAAGATAATCGTTGTTGTTTCCCATTCCGTGAGCAGTCCAATCTCCTGAACGAGGTATGATGTAAGAATTGTTTTGCTTCCAAGTAGCTCCATCATTATCGGCATCCACAACACTCCAACACCAGCTATTCCAATCTCCATCAAAATTTTCCTCAAATGGGAAAACTGAAATTTCGCCACATTCAGTAAAGAACACACCTTGCAAAGACCATGGAGACAAGTCATTGCTCCCACAATTTGCTTGCACATACCAATAGTAAGTAGTACTTGGATTTAAAGTATTGGCAGCAATATTATAAAAACTTGCAGTGGATGACATCTCAAATTGTGCAGTGGTCGTATTTGGGTCAATGGGAGTAGTAGATATTTTCAAATTCCATAACGTGGCAGTTCCAGTTTCAGTCCAGTTTAGTTTTGCCGAAGTAGTCGTAATATTATCAGCAAACAAATTTTTCGGTCTTGGACAACTTGGAATTGTTTCTACTTTAAAATCGTCAAAATAGATATTCCAACCATCCAATCCACCAGCTGGAACATGAATAGCTATGTATACCTCACCGGAATATGCCGATAAATCTATTGGATTAATTTCCGTCATTAATGTAGAGCTAACTTCAGTAAAAGGGAGTAATGCCTGTGTAAAATCTGCTGGATTATTACCTGTGGTAGAGAGCATAACTCTGTAATCATTGGGTTCATTAGATGAGAGAACTCTTACATGATACAATAATTGTTCGTTTCCAGTAAGCAAAAATTTTGGAAGAATTAAATAATCATCATTCTCCCCGTTATGGTTGTCTGTATACAAAACTGCAGCTTGAGAATTGCCAACGCCATAACCAGAGTTAGTTTTCCAGAATTCTCCATCTGAATTATTGTCATTTTGCGACCAACATGAAGGAAGTTCTGGTGTGTTAGCACCTTCAAAATTTTCAGTCCATGGGAATGTACTTATTACATCACAATTTACAGTAAATTGATTTTGTGCAGACCATCCAGAAAATTCTCCACCACCACAATTAGCCTGAACTCTCCAGTAATAAGTATTGCCAGTAACTAAATTTCCAACAATTGGGTATGAGTTTTGGGTCGCAGAAATAAGGTCATAAACTCCCGATGGAGCTCCCGTAGGAATAGGACTTTGGGAGATTTTAATTTTCCAATTGGTTGCGGTACCGGTTTGTGTCCAATGCAGAACTGCAGATGATGTAGTTATGTTTTCCACATGCAAATCTTTAGGTCTTTTACAACTAGGCAATTCTTCTACCTTAAAATCATCAACATATATACGCCATCCATCCAATCCTCCTGACGGAACGTGAATTGCAATGTAAACGGGTCCCGTGTAAGATGATAAATCGATGGGTTCAATTTGTGTCATCACTTCAGAACTAACCACTGTTTTTGGGAGCAACACCTCTGTAAAATCAGCTGGGTTGTTGCCCGTGGTAGAGAGCACCACTCTGAAATCATTTGGCTCACCGGAGGCGCGAGCTCTGAGAAAAAATAACAATTGCTCATTGCCCGTAAGCACAAATTTTGGAAGAATCAAATAATCATCATTATTCCCGCCATGCCCATCTGTGTATAAATTTACAGCTTGAGAATCATCTACACCATAACCAGAAACAGTTTCCCAAATTTCGACATCCGTGTTATTATTAATTTGCGACCAACATACAGGAAGATCAGGAGTACTCACTCCTTTAAAATTTTCAGTCCATGGGAATGTGCTTATTGCTTCACACTCCGTTGCAAATCTAACAAAAGTCCAATCACTTTCAAGCCCACCACCACAATCTGCTTTCAGATAAAGATCATAAACAGTTCCAGCAGTTAAACCCAATATTGTATATGGTTTAGTAGTCACATTAAGCAATGTGCCTTCTGTCAAAACATCAAAACCAGGAGCGCCATATTTAATTTTCCATTGTGATTCGATACCTCCGTTAGTCCAATTTAATACGGCACTGTTTTGTGTTATACTTGCAACAGTTAAGCCCGCAGGGTCTACGCATGGTTCTTAAAAATAGAGTTGAATTTGAGCTAAACTGCCTGTTCTTCCATCAGCTACTCAGGACTTGGGTTTACAACACTATTTCCACAATAAATACCTGTATTAGTACCACTTGCGAAAGATCTCCATTCAATTGAACCTTGCCCACCTCCGTTTTCATCCACCGCAATGACTAAATTATCAGTATTATTATATATAAATGGTGTTGGGAATGTAATCTCCAGCCAATTACCAGCAGCGGGGAAAGTTACAAAACCACTAAAAACTTGCGTCATAGCAGCAACAGGGACCCAATCGGTAGTAGTTGAAAAACTACTTTTAGTAGTATGTCCCATGAAAACAGTCCATGCGGCACTATTAGGGAGACTTACACCAGAAGAAAAATGAAAACGAATTTTACTTATTCCACCCACAGTATTTATTTGGGGCTGACTATAAATCTGCTGAGTATACGAATACCCAGCAAACCCATCAATGGGGACATTAGAGACCGTGGTAGTTCCACTGCCAATTTGCACAGTCTGTGCATTTGCCGTCCATCCCATAAGAAACAGGACAAACAAACAAACAAACAAACATGATAAAAATTTGATTTTTTTCATAGATTTTGTTTTAAATTTATATTTTACAGGTCAATAAAAATTATAATTTGTGACAAATATAATAAAAAAAAAGAGCACTCTTATTAATAAATAACAATTTTTTAATATTTTTTTTAATAACAAGAAAAAGTCCCAATAATAAACCTCAGATAGAGATTAAATGAGGGATCTTTTCTTCTTGTGCGAAGTTCTTTTTGCAAGAAGTTTTCTTGTGCGAAGTTTCAAACTTTTTTCTATACACTAATCACGATTTGATCCCAAGATGGTTACTTGTCCGGAGTAGAGGACCATATTTCCCTTTTTATTGTAAATAACAATGCGATAGATAAAAATTCCATTAATGTCTAAGGCTTGCCCTTGCATTTTTCCATCCCAACCCACGTCAAAGTTATTGGATTTGAACACTAAGCCACCCCAGCGATCAAAGATTTGCATTTCGTATCCATCCAGCCTATATCTAATTCCAGAAGGTTTAAACACATCATTTTTTCCATCACTATCAGGCGTGAATGCATTGGGTATCCAAATCTCCATTTCTCCTTCTATCACGACATTGATAACGGTAGAGTCGTGACATCCAAAATCATCTGCAATGGATAATACGACATTATAACTGCCCTCTTCGGGATAAAGATGTGTTGGGTTTTGATTTTCAGAATTACTCCCTTCGCCAAAATTCCACAACCAACTTGTAGCACCTGTAGATAGGTCGATAAAGTTAACTTCTCCTTGTTTCTTTAACCGATAAGAGGCACCAGCGACAGGTCCTGGGATATTTCCCACATTTACTACTAACGTATTAGAGCAGTATTCATCGTTGACTTGCACAATATAGCTTCCGGCTGATAAACCACTTACAAAATCGGTGTTTTGAACAGGATCTGTATTCCACTGATAGGTGTAAATTCCAGTTCCACCCGTAGCAATTACGGTGGCAGTTCCTATTCCTTGTGCACAATGATCGTCGGTGAAATTCACAACGGACAATATCGGCAATGGGACATTTTCAACATGAATGGTTTCAATCAACTGACATCCTAATGAGTCGGTTACAGTAACAATATAATCGCCAAGCGTAAGACCAGTAATCGTGTTACTATTTGCACCCGCATTACTCCACTGGTAACTGTATGAGCCCAAGCCACTATCTACATCAATGGAAATACTTCCCAAATTTCGCGAACAGGTATCACTTAATGTTGTAATTGAATTCATATTCAACGCAATCACATTCACCGTAATTGATGTTGTATCTGAGCATTGACCTGCTGTGGG
>JBBRGJ010000037.1:0-25952 GCA_038240835.1 Bacteroidales bacterium
TATTTGTAACTTTAGGAGGGAGCAATAATAAGCATTTATTCCATTCAGACGGAAAGGGAGAATCTTTTTCTCTCTTTCTTCTGAAAAAATATTTATTATTTTACCCTGTAAAGTTGCATTTATTACTTGAATTTAAGAAGTTTATAAATGATAGTACTGGTTTTATAACTTGTAAAGACACTTTGGACAATGCCGTAATTCTTAAAACTTCAGATTTTGGTCATAATTGGGTTGAAGTAAAGGTATTGAATGGCAATCTCTTCAAGGACATAACTTTTATATCCGATAGTATTGGTTTTGTGGTGGGCACAAATGGTTATATTCTGAAAACAGTAAATATGGGAGAAAATTGGCAATTCATAAATAGCAATTCGTCTTATACTCTAAACTCCATCGATTTTTTGAACGATACGATTGGCTGTATCGTTGGAAATAATGGGATTATACTTAAATCTAATGATTTGGGACAGACTTGGGTTCAAGAAAGTTTTATCAATACAAATGATTTAATCTATGTGAGATTATTTGAGGATGAACTGATTTATGTGAATGATTATAATGGTCATCTTTACAGCAAAAATAGCCCCTCGGGCGTGATTAAAAATTGGAGAAATGACATTCTTGTTTATCCAAACCCATCCGATGAGGTGATAAATATTTCAATTCCTGAGAATATTCAATATTTCAATGCAGTATTATACGATATGCAAGGTCAAAGAATACGAACGTCGTGTGAGGAGAAATTAAGCTTAATTGGATTGACAAAAGGTATTTATGTTTTGGAAATAGTTTCAAAACAGGGTGTTTTTAGAAAAAATATCATAAAAAATTAGTAGGTAATAATCCAAAAAGAAAAGTAGGGAAAGTTTACCATGCATTATTGATGTTCGTAAAGTGTAATAACCAAATTCATCCACTGGCAAAACCATCAATTTTTTTTTAAAAAAATAAATAAGTTCATGAAAAATGACTTCGATTAACATATTGTAATCTGTTTTTTTATACATTTGATGAAAAATTGGCGATTCAGTAATCTCCATCAACTTGGTGCTTTAAAATTCACTTCTATTCAACTAATATTTGTTTAAATGAAGTGTAGGTAAGGAAAAAACTAAAAAAATCAAAATAATGAAGAAAACCATTTTCACGATAACAGTTATGCTTTGTTTGGCTGTTACTTATGGACAAAGTAAAAAAGAACAAATTTCGAAACTTACATTTATGCGCGACAGTTTAAATTCTGTTTTAACAATGGAACGAAATAGTTCTAATATTAAAAGCACTGAATTTTTTGCAACTATTTTGCAGCAAAAAATCGAAATTGAAAGACAGAAAAATGAGATTGAGTGGTTGAAATCTTTGCCAACTTCGGATTATTTAGTGACTAATAATTCTGCGGGATTTTTTAAAATTGGCGGTCCTTGGCAAAGTTTAGCAAAAAACGATTATCACTATAAATCCGTTCAGGGTTATGGTACTTGCGTAGATGCTTGCTGTGATGGTGGTTTTGTTTTAGGTAAAACCATGATTAATACGGAATTTGGTTATGAAATAGAAAATCCAGATGTTACGATAGGAGCTTTAAGTTTTAGTACAAGCGTATCTAAGAATCAGTTTAAAACGAATCCAAATGTGTTTTACATCTCGTCGGATAATTGCAGTGGATGGTATTGGAAAGATAAGATTAGCTATTTGGTTGTTTATTCTGAAGCGTTTAAAACCAAAGAAGGAGTAGGCGTTGGAACCACGTTAGAAAAATTACAAGAATTGCTTGGCAAAGTGGTTGTTACGGTTAGTTGGATAGAAGAAGATATAAATGCAATTCAATTAAAAGTAAGTGCTTATCCCAACATTGATTTTATTTTAGATGCAGAGGATGCAGTTGGCGATTTTGTAAAACAAAATTCTGTTGGAGAACAAAAGGCAACAGTTGCAGATTTTAAAAAAGATGCTAAAATTAAAAGAATAATTATTCGTTCGAATACAAAATAACCACCGCCTGAGGTTGGGAATAGTTGTGAATGCTTTCATTGTTTTAGGAAACCGAGAGCAAGTTGTACTTTTTTCGTAATTGATTATAGCAACTTGCAATGAGGTTTTGCCCTGGATATGTGAAATTGCCTCGCAATTATACTTTTAATCGCTTTTGCTCGTTAAAATTGAATCGAATTCTTATATCCGTAAACGATTGGAAAATTCAGGTACATTGCTGTCTCTGACCGATTTTGTCTAAATGATATTTTTCTTAAGGATTTCAGATGTAATTTTAAATAAATATATTTTTTAAACATGAAAAAAACACTCTTCATAATCATTGTATTGGGACTGTATTTTAGTGCATGGGCACAGACCAAAACTGCATCCAAAGAGGATATTCAGCGATTTAAATCATCCACTACCTATGTGGTCCTTGAAGAGAATCCCTTTTCGGTTTTTAATGCTTCCATTGTGACTTCATTACCTTTGTTTTGGAAAATTACCCCTTATAAAATCATTACTACTCAAGAGTTTGAAAAATCACGCACCGACCCAACCAAATCGTTTCTTTATATCTCGTATGCAGAAATTACGAAGACAAAAACCACTCTTTTTTCGGCAAATACCAATCTGTTTGATAATGTAGATCAGTTTAGATACAACTTGCTTAATTTGGTGTTGGGAGATAGAAGTGGGAATTTAAATAAAATGCCAGATTTGGCCTCCTTGCCACTTTCGTATGTTGCTCCATTAAGCAAAAATGATGAGGATGACGACGAGGACGAAGTTGATTATTCATACAAACTCGGTGGTATTTTTCAATTGATGCAATTTTATATTAATTGGGCAACAGATAATCCTAATAAAACCTTTGATCAATTGATGAACTTGTATACTCCAGAAGTCAAAACACTAGAGATATGGGTGACTAAAGAGGATTTAGCACAAGAAAGCTCTTCTTTAGAAAAAATAGCAAAAGTATATCCTTATAAAGTGAAAATTGCAACCACCGAACAAATAGAAAAAGCAATTGCAGAGGGAAACAATAATGTTATATTTATCCACAAAATTGGTCCCGAAGAATACAAATTAAAAGATCCTATTTGTTTCTTAACGCTTATAAACTGTGCAACCGGAAAACCTTATTATTTCAGTTACCACAAAGTAAAAGATAAATCTTTAGACGGAATGTTGATTTCAGATTTTAAGAAGTTGGTGAAACAGTGATCAGTTAACAGTTATCAGTTATCAGTTAACAGTTATCAGTTATCAGGAGCGAAGCTCGTTTAAAGAGGTGACGGGGTAACGGGGTGACGGGGTAACGGAGCGAAGCTCGTCTCGCTTCGCGCTCTCGGCCACTCGGCTACTTCTTCACTCGGCCACTTTCCCCCATCGTCGCTTTGCGCGTCACTCGTCACTCGTTACTCGTCACTTTCCCCCATCGTCGCTTCGCGCTCTCAGCCACTCGGCTACTTCGCCACTCGGCCACTTCTTCCATCGTCGCTTTGCGCGTCACTCGTCACTCGTCACTCGTCACTTTCCCCCATCGTCGCTTCGCGCTCTCGGCCACTCGGCTACTTCTCCACTCGGCCACTTCCCCCATCGTCGCTTTGCGCGTCACACGTCACTCGTTACTCGTCACTTTCCCCCATCGTCACTTTCCTCTTCCTCCGTTAAATTCCCAACAAATAAAGTTTTGCACAGGCACGTGCATCCGAAAGTGCTTCGTGATGGTTGAGTTGGATGTTCATCTTTTGGCAGCAAATATCAAGTTTTGCGGAGGGAAATCCTTTTGCTCTGTACATTTTTACGGTACATTCCCATTTGCTGGGAAGCATTAAATCGGCATAAGCCATTTGGTAATAGGCCATGGATTTAATGAGCACATTTCGGTCGAAGGATTCGTTGTGAGCCACAATCATGTTTCCGGCTAATTTCTCTTTTAATTTTGGATAAATTTCATCAAAAGTGGGTGCTTTTATGGTTTGCTCTGGTCTAATGCCATGAACATTAATGTTTTGCCACCAATACTCATTGTTAGGAGGTTGTATTAATGCGTGGTATTCGTCTACAATGCAGCCGTTTTCTACGGTTACAATGCCTACGGCGCATGCACTATGTTGATATCCGGTGGCTGTCTCGAAATCTATGGCTACAAAATTCATTCGCTTATTTTTTTTGCAAATATAGATTAATACTGCTTTTGTTTGATGATTGTATCGATAATTATCAATTTTATTTCTAATTTTGTCCATAGAATTACGAAAACAACAATATTAACATGAAACATCATTCTAAATCAACGCAATGGGTGCCCTATGTTTTTGTTGTTGCTATATTTATTGCGCTTATTAGTCCATATTTGCTGACCTATGGAATGTTTATGGACGGAACTATTTATGCTGCAATTTCGAAAAACCTAGCCGTTGGAAGTGGAAGTTTCTGGTCGCTGAAGTTTATGAACAACCATTTCAACCCATTTTTAGAACACCCTCCGCTGGCTATTTATCTCGAAAGTTTATTCTTTAGACTGTTTGGAGATTATTTTTTTATCGAAAAAATATATTCTTGCTTTACCTATTGTATTTCGGGTTTCCTTATCCATTTTATATGGAAAGAGGCTACTTTGGTTTTTAAAATGGACCAAAAAAGATCTTGGATTCCTTTGTTGTTATGGATTCTGTTTCCTTTGGTCTCGTGGGTAGCTGTGAATAATATGCTCGAAAATACTATGACTGTTTTTGTTCTTCTATCGCTATTGTTTTTGTTTAAATCGTTGCAAAACAGTCTTGTTTTTGAAGTATTAGCCGGATTGTCTCTTTCTGCTGCTTTTATGTCAAAAGGTCCCATTGGCCTCTATTTGTGGTCTTTCTATTTCTTTTATTATCTGATTTATCAACATCAGTCATTTGGGAAAATGTGTTTAAAAACTGTTTTGTTGATTTTTTACACGATCATTCCGTTCATATTTCTGTATCTATTTTATCCCTTAGGGTTCCAATCGTTGATGAACTATTTTGATCATCAGGTCATCCGAAGTATTGCTTCTGTAACTACGGTTTCCAATCGATTTTTTATTCTGTGGAGTTTGGTCCAGCAACTAATTCTGCCTTTTGGGATTGGATTTATTTGGATTATAATATACAGATTTACAAAAGATAAAAGTATATCATCTAAACTTTCACTTAAACCAAGTTTCCTCTTCTTTCTAATTGGATTATCGGGTGTACTGCCTGTGATGATGAGTCTGAAACAGAGTGGTTTTTACATTCTAACCACCTTTCCTTTTTTTGCATTTTCCATTGCTTTTTTACTAACTCAACTGCCCAAAATAGTAGTTCCAAAAATCTACCATAAAGTTTTTGCGCTATTTGCTCTTTTATTGTTGCTGTCGTCAATTGTTTTTACTGCATCCAAATTTGGTAGTTATAATAGAGACAAAGATAAGATTACAGATTTAATGGTTGTCAAAAAAGAAATTCCACAAATTCAAGATTTGAACATCGAACGTTCGATGTGGGACGATTGGGCATTATTTGGGTATGCATCTCGTTATGCAAATTTTAGTTTTTGGCGAGAGGAGGAACCCACAAAACAATATTTATTAGTACCCAAAGGAGAAGATTACACGAAAGAAGTTGTTGGTTATAAATTGGTTGCTTTAAAACTAAGCAATTACAATTTGTTTATACGAATCAAGTAATCTCATTTGTCACTCAAAGTCTCCAATCCCTAATGATAATTTAAGTTTTTTTATTTTAAACTTATTCATACCACCTCCATATTACGCTCTTTTTAAAAATATTTATTTGATAATAATTATTTTTTTATAACTTTGTGTATTCAATAAAATGATTAACTAAATAAGGGGAATATGAAAATAAGATTTAACCAACTGTTTAAGAGAGCATTCGTGCTATTTATGTTTGTTGCGCTATCTTTTGGATATGCAAAATCACAAACGGTAGATTATAATTTTAAAGATGGCTCGCTTATCTTTAAATTAAAAGACAATTACAATTTTAGAGGCAAAATTAATGATGACAAATCGGTTCAATTATCTGATTTAACATTCATGTCAGATTTGTTAACAAAGTATGGCGTAACTCGTGTGTCACGTGAATTAGATGCTCTAAATGATCCAAAATTACTACGTATTTTCTTCGTGCAATTTAATGACATTCAACGCATTGATCAATTTTGCGGCGAATTAAAACAAATTTCAGTCATAGAATATGTCGAAAAAGATGCTCGTAGAACGGCATCTTTTGTTCCCAACGATCCATATTATTCTTCACCATCGGGTATATATGTCAACTGGCACTTGCTATTAATAAAAGCTCCAGCTGCTTGGGATATCCAACAAGGTGTTGCTTCTGTAAAAGTAGGAGTGGTAGACAATGCTATTTGGGCAGAACATCCTGATTTAGGAATTTCTGCAACCAACCAATGCAATGCATCTGTAAGTCCAGCTACTACTGGTGTTGGAAAATCATCACCTCCAACAACTGTTAGCCAAACAGCTACTTGTACTGAAACTCAATTACAAACTGAAAATGGCTGTCCTTCCTACGAATGGTCGCATGGAACTCATTGTGCTGGTTTAATTGGTGCTAAAAATAACAATGGAATTGGAGTTGCTTCCATCGGAGGTGGCGTGACAATCGTGGCTGCAAGAGCTGCTGACAACGACGGAAGTATGTGGACTACAAACATTACTCGTGGTGCTAACTTTTGTGTTGGTTTATCTGTAAAAGTTCTTAGTTTATCTCTTGGTGGGACTACTAGTTCACCTACTGAGCAAACTCAGTTTACAACTTATTACAACAACGGAATTACAATTGTAGCTGCTGCTGGAAATGAAGGTGATGCTGGAAACGCAGTAAATTATCCTGCGGGTTATAACAATGTTATCTCCGTAGCTGCGGTAGATTCTGATAAGAAATTATCTTACTTCTCACAATATGGTTCTTGGGTTGATGTTGCTTGTTCTGGTGGAAATCATGTTACAAATGGCATGAACCTCATAAGTACAACCTATTGTACCAATCAATATCTTCGCGTGATGGGTGCAACTGGAGTAACTGGAAACTATGATGGAATGCAAGGAACCTCGATGGCTACACCAATGGTTGCTGGACTTTGCGGACTATTATTGTCAAAAAATCCTGCGGCTACTCCAGCACAAATTGAAAGTTGTTTAAAATCAACATCGCAAACATTAGGATCAGGCTCTCACACAATTATGTCGGGTAGTGGTTTAGTTGATGCTCAAGCTGCGTTAAACTGCATTGGTGGAGGGACAACTCCTTATGCTAACTTCTCGGCAAATGTCACTTCTGGTTCTGCTCCTCTAGCGGTTACTTTCACCGATGCTTCTACTCCAGGAACTGGAACTATTACAAATCGTGCATGGACATTTACTGGCGGTAGTCCTGCTTCTGCTGGAAATGTTACTTCTCAAGTTGTTACTTACAACACTGCTGGTAGTTATCCAGTAACTCTTGTTGTTACTTCTGCAGGTGGAACCGATACAGAAACTAAAACTGGTTATATTAATGTTACTGCTTCTGGTACTGGCTTCTCTTTAAATTTTGAATCTTGTGCTGATTTCCAAACTACATTCAGTCCATGGACTGGTATCGATGTTGATGGAAGTGCTACTGGTGGAATACTAAATGTTACATTCCCAGGAAATAATACGCCAATGTCTTTTATAGCATACAATGCAGCTTCTTCTACTCCTGCTACATCAGGTGCTGAGGCTCATGGTGGTTCGCGTTTTGGTGCTAGCTTTTACGCAAATCCTGCTCCAAACAACGACTGGTTAGTTTCTCCACGACTTTTAATTGGGGGCTCAAATTGGAAACTATCGTTATGGGTAAAATCATACAGTTCTGAATATCTAGAATCATACAAAGTAGGTGTTAATACCGTTGGTGGGTCTAATACAAATTTCACTACTTTCTTAGACGGAGCTTCAGCAGTAGTTGCTCCAAATGCTTGGACATTAAGAGAATACTCTCTATCGGCTTACAATGGTCAAAATGTATACATCGGAATCAATTGTGTTTCTAATGATAAGTTTATCTTTATGGTGGATGATATCTCTATTGGCGCTCCTGCAAGCATCGAAGATCAAGATTATTCATCCGGTGTAATTTTATCACCTAATCCTGCAACAGATGTTTTCTTCCTTAATTTCTCCGATGATTCGTTTAATAATGCAAACATCATCATCTCTGATTTAAGTGGTAAAGTGGTTAAAATGTTGAAATATTCCGAAACGAATTCTCGTGGGATGGCTGTAGAAACTTCTGATTTATCTAGTGGTTTATATATTGTAACCATTAAAAATAGTAATAAAATTGCTACTAAAAAAGTATCTATTGTTAGATAGTTTTTGCAATTAAAATTTTGATTAGAGGCTGTTGTTTTACGATAACAGCCTCTTTTTTATTACTTTTGTCAAAAAAAAACTGAATTCATGGATAAATATCTGGGTTTACTCTCGTCCGAACTAAATATTCGCCAAAATCAAGTGTCTAATACATTGGCACTCCTAAACGAAGGGGCTACTATTCCCTTTATTGCTCGTTATCGTAAAGAGGTTACCGGAAGTCTCGATGAGGTTCAGGTGGCACAAATTCGTGATCGATACAAACAGTTAGTCGATTTAGATAACCGCCGAAAGACCATTTTAGATACTATTTCCGAGCAAGGCAATTTGACTCCAGAACTTGCCAAAAGCATCGAAGCTACATTGACTATTTTTGAATTGGAGGATCTTTATTTGCCTTATAAACCAAAAAGAAAGACGAAAGCATCCATTGCACGTGAAAAAGGGTTGGAGCCATTGGCAAAGATTATCATGATTCAAAATTCGCAACCGCTCGAACTATTTGCGACTAAATTTGTAAATTCAAAGCTTGGCGTCGATTCTATTGAGGATGCCATTGCTGGTGCTAGAGATATTATTGCCGAATGGGTTTCGGAAGATAATTCAGTGCGAAGTAGAATCCGTAATTTATTTAAAAATGAAGCCGTTTTATCCACCAAAGTCGCCAAAGGCAAAGAGGAGGAAGGCGCAAAATATCAGACGTATTTTGATTTTGGAGAGAAGATTTCAAAAGCACCTTCTCATCGCGTTTTAGCTATGTTTAGAGGCGAAACGGAAGGCTTTTTAAAGCTGTCTCTCGAGCCAGATGCCGACGTGGCCATCGAAGCAATTGAACGGAAATTTGTAAAATCGTCCAACGAAGCAAGTTCGCACGTTAAAAAAGCGGTTAAAGATGCTTATAAACGGTTGATTCAGCCAAGTATAGAGACCGAAATGCGTCAGTTGCTTAAAGAGAAAGCGGATTTGGAATCTATTCGTGTCTTTGGCGAAAACTTGCGCCAGTTGCTCATGTCGCCTCCGTTGGGACAGAAAACAGTGCTTGCTCTCGATCCTGGTTTTAGAACGGGTTGCAAAGTGGTGGTAGTGAATCCTCAAGGGAAACTACTTCACAACGAAACCATCTATCCTCACCCTCCACAAAATGATCAGCGTACTGCTTCTGCAAAAATACAACGGTTGGTGGAACAGTACAAAGTTGAAGCAATTGCAATTGGTAACGGGACTGCAGGGCGAGAAACAGAATCGTTTATTCGAAAAATTCCTTTCAAAACGGATGTGTTGGCGATTGTCGTTAACGAAAGTGGCGCTTCTGTATATTCCGCTTCAGCGATTGCACGCGCCGAATTTCCAAACTTTGATATCACCGTTAGAGGCGCCGTTTCTATTGGTCGCCGGTTGATGGATCCGCTTGCGGAATTGGTAAAAATTGACCCAAAATCGATTGGCGTTGGACAATATCAGCATGATGTAAATCAAACTTTACTGCAAGAACAGCTTACCCAGATTGTGGAAAGTTCGGTGAATAAAGTGGGAGTGGAGGTAAATACTGCCAGTAAAGAGCTACTCTCTTATGTCTCGGGTATTGGTCCGGTGTTGGCACAAAACATTGTGGATTACAGAAATGAAAATGGTCCATTCTTATCCCGAACTCAGCTCAAAAAAGTGGCTCGATATGGCGAGAAAGCATTTGAACAATCTGCTGGATTTTTACGAATTAGAGATGCTAAAAACCCTCTAGATAAGAGCGCAGTGCATCCCGAAAGTTACGCTGTGGTCGAAAAGATGTCTAAAAAGCTAGGTTGTTCGGTGGATGAACTAATTCAAAAAGAAGAGCTGCGCAAACAAATTGTGCTTTCTGAGTTTGTAACTGATAAAGTTGGAATTCCAACACTTACAGATATTGTGGCAGAATTGGCAAAACCAGGTCGCGATCCACGGGCTAAATTTGACATGTTTGAGTTTGACCAGAGAGTTCATCGCATGGACGATTTGGAATTGGGAATGATATTGCCCGGTATTGTCACAAATATCACTAACTTTGGTGCTTTTGTGGATATTGGCGTACATCAAGATGGATTTGTTCACATTAGTCACGTAGCCAATAAATTTGTGTCGGATATTAATCAGGAATTGAAATTAAATCAAAAAGTAATCGTTAAGGTATTATCGGTTGAGATAGATCGGAAAAGAATTGGACTTAGTATGAAGGAAATTAGCTAGTTATGTTTGTTTGAAAACGTCAATTCCTTTGATGCATTTCTTCTGAATTTTTTTATTTTGTCACACTGATTCGCCGCAACGAAAGTGGAGATTCTCAATCTAAGGCTCTTCTTTCTTCTTCTTTGTGAAACTTTGTGTCTTCTTTGTGTCGCTTTGTGTCACAGCATAAACCTTTCAGCTATTGCACAAAATCCACAAAGAAGCCACAAAAGACACAAAGACTTCTTGATTTTTGTCACACTGATTCGCCGCGGCGAAGTGTCTCAATCTAAGGCTCTTCTTTCTTCTGTATTCTTCACTTTTTCTCTTTAGACTCGCTTCGCTTTCTCATCTCTCGTCACTCGTCACTTCTTTTTCTTCTCACGTTTCATAACTAAAAAAAGCCATAATCAATATTCTTAATATCACAGTCGGAAAATCACCTCTTTTTTAGCTTTTTTGGCGAAGTCTTGATTTTTTGGTTACTTTTGTTCGTTGAAATATTAATAATACAATTTGCCCACGCTTTCGTGGAGCTCATTACGCAAGGCTTGGCTCAGGTATATCTAGACAAAAGTGGCACTAAAAAAGAAATAGCTTCGGTGTAAATTGTATTGCTTTTTTTTGACAAAACTTTGTCATAATGATATTTTGCTTGGGGATTAATATTTACACTTAAAATGAGATTTACACTACAATAAGAATGAAAAAACAACTATTAATTATCGCCCTCTTTTTAATCATCGGCACTACAAATGCTCAAATATTTAAGGCTCAAGTTATTACGGGGATTAATATTTCGCAAGTAGATGGCGATGAGGTATATGGATATAAAAAACTAGGTGCTAATGTTGGACTTGGCGTTATTTTTCCAGTTGAAAAAACTAAAAAATGGCTGGTGAGTGTCGAAACATTGTACAATCAAAAAGGAGCAATTGCCAAAAAAACAGCAGTAGATAATTTTCCTCAGAAGTGGAAATATCGTCTCTTTTTAGATTATGTAGAGACTCCATTTATGATGCATTACGAAGATAGAGGCGGTTTTACAGCTGGTATAGGTTTCTCGTGGGGTAGAGCCATTGGGGTAAAAGAGTACGAAAATGGAACCTTAGTTCCCACTACCACCACCACTTCTGGAACTTACGAACGCAGCGATTGGAATTTCCTTGCCGATGTTCGCTTTAAAATATATCGACAGTTGAAATTCAATTTCAGATACGCATATTCCATTGTTCCGATCCGTGAACGATATTTCACGAAGGGACTTAACCCACATTGGAGAAATCAGTATAACAACATGCTTACATTTAGATTGATATATGTAATCAACGATGGAAAGCAACTAAAAAGAACTCCGAAAGATAAATCTGCAGAAAAGTAGCGGAGGAAGTTAGCCGAGTGGAGGAGTAGCCGAGTGAGCAAAGCTCGTCTCGCTTCGCGTTTGGACTCGCTTCGCATCGTCGCTTTGCGCTCTTAGCTACTCCGCCACTCAGTCACTCGGCCACTTCTTTACTCCGTCACTTCTTCCCCCCCGAGCTCTCTAAGATCCACGAATTTTGAAAAAAAATCGGGACGCTCCATCACCATTTCCCTTCGGTTTTATAAAATATCATAAATAGAAAATGATAATTGCTTATTTGCGTATGATTTTTGAAAAAAAATCGATACTTTTGCAATAAAAATTAAGATAAGTGAAAAAGCTTCATTCGTACGTTTTACGTCAATATTTTGGGCCATTTTTAGCCACATTTTTCATTGCTCTTTTTGTGTTGTTGATGCAGTTTCTTTGGAAATACATCGACGACCTAGTAGGGAAGGGACTTGAGTGGCAAATAATCGCTCAATTGTTGTTCTACGCATCTTCTACATTTGTTCCCTTGGCGGTTCCGCTGGCGGTGTTACTCTCTTCACTGATGTTGTTTGGAAATTTGGGTGAACGTTATGAATTAGTTGCTGTAAAATCTGCTGGAATCTCCATTCGCAAGATCATGACGCCACTTTTTATCTTTGTTTTTATTTTAAGCATATCCACTTTTTTCTTTGCAAACAATGTTTTACCTCTTGCTAATCTTAAGTTTCAGTCGATTCTTTTTGATGTTCGTGAACAAAAACCAGCACTCACAATCCAAGAGGGCGTTTTTAATTCGAGCATAGACAATTATGTAATTCGAGTGGCTAAAAAAGATAGAGACAACGAAACCATTCACGATGTATTGATTTATGATCACAGCAAACGAATGGGAAATACCACCGTAACCCGCGCCGAATGGGGGAAAATGGTGATGACTGTGGATAAGAAATACCTAATATTTACGCTTTATAACGGATTTATATTGGATGAAGATCCTAAGAGAGGCGTTTATAGTTTAATCAGACCTATGACTAGAATTAAGTTCTCAGAAAATCAAAAGAGGATGAATTTAAGCTCTTTTTCGATGAACAAAGCCAACGACGATTTTCTTAAAAAGGGATATCAGATGCTCGATATCGGTCAGTTAGAGTATGTTATTGATTCTATGAAAGTGTTGGTTCAAAAACAAAAATCATATTTTGCCAAAACAATCACGAATAATTTTTATTACTTAAATAATTTTTACGACTCCACCAATCGTTATACCTCTGCTCAAATTGCAGAAATAGATGCCGATCCGATGAAAAACATGAATGAAATGGAGAAAAAATCGGTCATCGACTTTGCGCTTAATGCAGCTCGTAATCAAAATGAGAATATTGAGTTCAATAAGCAAGATTATCGCATGCAATATAAAATGAAGTGGAAATATGAAATTGAATGGCACCGTAAGTTCTCATTATCGCTTGCTTGTTTTCTTTTGTTTATGATAGGTGCTCCCCTTGGATCCATTATTCGAAAAGGTGGATTAGGTTTTCCAATGGTCTTTTCGGTGTTTGTATTTATTCTTTTTTGGATTATCAATATCACGGGAGAGAAATTTGCTCGCGAAGGATTGGTGCCCGCTTATATTGGAATGTGGATTTCTACGTTTGCATTGCTTCCCTTGGGAATATTTTTGATGTGGAAAGCCACCACCGATTCGCAACTGCTTGATGTTGAGTCGTGGCAAAAGTGGATGAAATACTTTAAAAAGAAAGAAAATAGATAAATACATTGAATAATGAAAATATTACAACTGTGCAATAAACCTCCATATCCGCCTTTAGAAGGTGGATCTATTGCTATGAATAACATTACTCAAAGTTTGATTGAGGCTGGTCACCAGGTGAAAATTATTGCGGTGAATTCGTTTAAATACAAGGCAGATATCAATCAACTTCCCTTGGATTTCGTAAAATCTACAAACATCGAATTTGTAGATGTTGATTTGAAAATTAAACGCAAAGATGCATTTCTGAATCTGTTTTCTGGTAAATCATATCATGTAAAACGGTTTATCTCCGCCGATTTTAAAGCTAAATTGATCGAAGTGTTGAAGAAGAATGAGTTTGATGTTGTTCAAATTGAAACTATTTTTTTAGCTCCCTACATCTCTACGATTCGAAAATATTCTAAGGCTAAAATCGTGATTAGAGCGCATAATATTGAACATCGTATCTGGAAAAGATTGAGTGAAAATTGTCCCTCTATCTTGAAAAGAATCTATCTAAACCATTTGTCAAGAACATTGATGAATTACGAGCTTAAAGCCATCAACAATGCGGATGGAGTTATCACTATTTCAAAACCGGATTTGGATTTTTTTATACAAAATGGCTGTGCTAAACCCATAAAAGTAATTCCTTTTGGAATTAGCCAATCGGTTATTAGTCATGTGGTTCCGAAAAATATCGATGTCAATCAATCGGTGATTCAAATTGGATACATTGGTTCGATGAACTGGCAACCAAATATTGAAGGGATGAAATGGTTTATTGAAGAGGTTTGGATTCCAAATTTTAGCGCTAATTCAAAAGTCCATTTTCATCTAGCGGGTAGATTTATTCCTGAAGAATTTTATGACTATAATCTGCCAAATGTTACCATTCATGGCGAAGTGGAAGATGCATACTCTTTTATCAACGATTGTGATGTGATGATTACGCCTCTATTTTCGGGAAGTGGAATTAGAATCAAAATCATCGAAAGTATGTTGCTTGGCAAACCTGTGGTGACCACCACCATTGGCGCAGAAGGAATTAATTATGTGGATAAACATAATATCGTAATTGCCGACAGTGCCGATTTTTTCACCGATGCCATTAAGATGTTAGTGAAAGATTATGACTTGAGAAAAATTATGGGTCAAAATGCGCACGAACTTATTCATTTGGAGCATAATATGACTCTAATTACCCCTTCGTTAATCGGGTTTTACGAATCGTTGTCATTATGAGCATCTCTAATAAAAAGAAATTAGTGGTTTTGCTTTCGCGAATTCCATTTCCTCTCGAAAAAGGGGATAAACTCAGGGCTTTTTATCAAATTAAAGAGCTCTCATTATATTATGATGTCTATTTGTGTGCGCTTACTTCTTCGTCAAAATCGAATAAAAATGCACATGATTTTTTGGAATCGTATTGCAAGGAGATTCTTTTTGTTAGAACGCACTGGATTCATAAGTTTGTTGGAATTATTCAATCGCTTTTTTGCCTCAGGCCTATTCAAGTAGGACTGTTTCACAATTGTTTTACTCATCGCACGGTTCAAAAATGGATAAAAAAGGTCTCTCCGGATGCTCTTTACGTTCAGTTGCACAGAATGGCGCCTTATGTGCAAAATAGTGAGTTGCCGAAAGTGTTGGATTTTCAAGATGCATTTTCGATGGGAGTTTATCGCAGAATCGACAAAATAAATATTTTTCTCAAACCTATTTTTTGGTTGGAGTATAACCTGCTAAAACGTTATGAATCTGTTCTGTTAAAGAAATTTAAGTTCAAAACAATTATCAGCGAAGTGGATCGAAATTGGATTGATGGAGACGACAAAGAGTCTATCCAGATCATTTTAAATGGAGTGGATTTTGATTTTTATCAATCCTCTGTTGTCAAAAAAGACATCGATCTTCTGTTTACAGGCAACATGGGCTATATGCCAAACATTGATGCTTCGGAATTTTTAATTTATGAAATCATGCCGATTGTTTGGAAAAAATATCCGACAATGAATGTTTTTTTAGCAGGGGCAAATCCCCATTCTCGGGTTCAATCGCTGATTTCTACAAAAGTTACCGTGACTGGTTTTGTCGACGATTTACGTCCTTATTATGAACGTGCAAAAATATTTATTGCGCCGATGAGAATGGGTTCTGGTTTGCAAAATAAACTGTTGGAAGCCATGGCGATGAAGATTCCTTCTATTACAAGTGATGTTGCAAATAAGTCGCTTAAAGCCATTGATGGGCAGGATGTTATGGTTGCCAATAATGTCGTAGAATTTGCTAATTCAATCTTGAGATTGGTAGAAGATGAAGGTTTTGCAACGACTGTTTCTACCAATGCATTCTCGTTTGTTTCTCGTTTCGAATGGAAAGGTCAGTGCGAAAATCTTCATCAAATTATCGAAAAAGCTATTTTAAATAAATAACTACTTATGCGCAAACTAATTCAACCACTCAAAGATTTTTCAAGAGATCAACCACTTTCAATGATTCTTATTTTATCGATTATTACTCGATTAATTGCGGTGCTCTTTGCAAAAGGATTTGGAATGCACGACGACCATTTTGTGGTTATCGAAACAGCGCAATCGTGGGTGGATGGCCTGGATATAGGCAAGTGGTTTCCGTGGACGGAAGGAAATCAAGGTCCGCAGGGACATAGTGTTTTATATCCCGGATTTAACTATATCTGCTTGCTGTTTGCCGATTTTATTGGGTTGAAATCTCCCGATGCGAAAATGTATTTAGTTCGCCTGATTCATGCTGCTATTTCACTTATAACAGTAGTGATAGGATATAAAATTACCCTTAAAACTTCAGGTCCTAAAGTTGCATTTTCCGTTGGAATTATCTTGGCTATTTTATGGGTAATGCCTTGGTTGAGTGTAAGAACCATGGTTGAAATTGTGTCGATTCCTTTTCTGTTGCTCTCGACATGGAGTTTGATAAAAAATGACTTTTCGGAAAAAGGGAAAATGAATATATTGCCATTTATCATAAGTGGTATCTGGGCAGGATTGGCGTTTTCCATTCGATTTCAGGTCGCTTTTTTTATCTTGGGTTTGGGTTTGGTGATTCTGTTTAAAAAAGGATTTGTAAAATCACTTTGGTTTACCCTTGGTTTCTTAATTGTTTTGTTGCTGACTCAGGGATTGATGGACTTTCTGATTTGGAAACGCCCATTTGCAGAGCTTATGGAGTATGCCAGATATAATGTTGTCCACAAAGGGGATTATCCAAATGGACCGTGGTATAATTATATTTTGGTTGTAATGGGACTCGTAATTCCTCCCGTTAGTTTTATGCTGGTTGCCGGCGTATTCAAAGCTTGGAAAAAACATCTGATTCTCTTTTTGCCTCTTTTTATATTTTTTGCATTTCACTCTTATTTTCCAAATAAACAAGAGCGTTTTATCTTGCCTATTTTGCCGTTTTTTATTATTTTAGGGATGGTGGGTTGGTCTGAAATAAGAGATAAAAAATGGCTTAAATGGTTTACACCAAAAGCGGAAAAAGGGGTGTGGATTTTTGCTTTTAGTTTGAATTTAATCTTATTAGTCGCTATTAGCACCATGTATTCCAAAAAATCGAGGGTGGAGTCGATGTTGTATTTAAATAAATATGAGAACGTTCAAAGTTTTATGATTGAAAACACTGTAGATAACACAACTCTTTGGTCTCCATTGTTTTATGCGGGTCAATATCCACAAGAATTTATCTTTACGCAAGAAAATCCAATCGATAGTATCGTTCCATGGAATACGCAGGATGAACCTCGGTTTGTATTATTTTACACCACGGATAGTCTGCAAAAGCGAGTGGATAACTTGAAAAAAGTTTTGCCTAACTTATCTTATGCAACAACCATTTATCCAAGTTATGTAGACCGTTTTCTCTCCACAATTAACCCTGTTAATAAAAATTATGTTGTGACGATTTATCGAAATGAAAATTTCAAATTATCAGAAAAAAAGTAGTTTCCATCAATTAAATATCATGTATGACAGCAGCAGAAGCATTTGAACGGATCGATTTTCTTACTCACAGCCTGAATAAGAACAATCACGAGTATTACGTGTTGGATCAACCCACTATTTCAGATTATGACTTTGATATGTTGTTAAACGAGCTAATATTGCTCGAGAAAGCTTTTCCACAATATCAGCACATCGATTCTCCAACTCAACGGGTGGGAGGCGAAATTTCTAAAAAGTTTACGCAAGTAAAGCACAAATTTCCAATGCTTTCTCTCGGAAATACTTACTCCGAAGATGAAGTGAGAGATTTTATTCAACGTGTAAATTCAGATGTGATTTTACAATCCAAAGAAATTGAGTTTGTCTGTGAACTGAAATTTGATGGAGTGGCCATCAGTTTATGGTACGAAGAAGGAGTTTTGGTGAAAGCAATTACCAGGGGAGATGGCGTTCAGGGCGATGATGTGTTGAATAATATCAAAACCATTCCTTCTATTCCGCTAAAATTAAAAGGTGTTTATCCAACATCTTTCGAAATTCGTGGCGAAGTGATTATGCCGCATCAGAGTTTTGAAATGCTGAATGTTCAACGAAATGAGAATGGCGAAGTTCCTTTTGCAAATCCTCGCAATGCGGCTTCTGGAAGCCTGAAATTGCTTAACCCAAAAGAGGTGGCCAAGCGGAAGTTAGATTGTTACCTGTATGCTATTTTTACGAATGAGATTTTTGCATCTTCTCACTTCGAATCGCTTGCCAAAGCCAAAAGTTGGGGATTTAAAGTCTCTGCCGAAAGTGAGTTACACGATACCATTGATGGGATTTTTGCATTTATAAATCGTTGGGACAGCGATCGCAAAAACCTGCCCTATGATACTGATGGAGCTGTGATTAAGGTGAATGATTTTGATGTGCAAAAGCAACTCGGATTTACGGCTAAAACACCTCGTTGGGCGGTTGCTTACAAGTATAAAACTGAACGTGCGCTTACTCAACTTTTGAGTGTTGATTTTCAGGTGGGCAGAACGGGAGCAGTTACGCCAGTCGCAAATTTAACCCCGGTTGCATTGGGTGGAACAACTGTGAAAAGAGCTACCTTGCACAATGCGGATGTTATGAATGGCCTTGATTTGCATTACTCCGATTTTGTATATTTAGAAA
Source organism: Bacteroidales bacterium (assembly GCA_038240835.1). Classification (GTDB taxonomy): domain Bacteria; phylum Bacteroidota; class Bacteroidia; order Bacteroidales; family WCHB1-69; genus JBAXTE01. The sequence goes on from JBBRGJ010000037.1 coordinate 18,825, forward strand.
AAGGGGGCGAAATTATTCCCAAAATAATAGGAGTGGAGTTGGAGAAAAGAACGATTGGGAAACTTCCAATATTATTTATCGAAAATTGTCCCGAATGTAATACTCCACTCGTTCGTGTGGAAGGTGAAGCGGCCTTTTACTGCCCAAATACCGATTTTTGTCCTCCCCAAATTAAAGGGAAATTGGAACATTTTATCAGCCGCAAAGCGATGAATATTGATAGTTTGGGCGAAGGAAAAATTGAAATGCTCTACGATCAGAAATTGATTCACAATGTCTCTGATTTATATCTACTTACCTACGATAATATGATTGGATTGGAAAAAGTAATTTCCAATACCGATAATACCGATCGTAAAGTGAGTTTTAGAGAAAAAACAGTGGAGAATATCTTGGAAGCACTCAATAAATCAAAATCAGTTCCTTTCGAACGAGTTTTATTTGCATTGGGAATCAGATATGTAGGAGAAACTGTTGCTAAAAAGATTGTTCGTGCGTTAAAGAACATTGATGCAATTATGCAAGCCAGTGTTGAAGATTTGGTAAATATTGACGATGTAGGTGAGCAGATTGCTAAATCGGTGGTGGAATATTTCTCTAACGAACATCACAAAAAGGTGATTGAACAATTGCAATTGGCAGGTTTACTGTTTGTTGCAGTTGAGCAAGTTCAGCTGGAAAATCTACTGGATGGAAAATCATTTGTGGTAAGTGGTAAGTTTTCGATCCCCAGGGATGAATTGAAGCATAAAATTGAGTTGTATGGCGGGAAAAATGTGAGCGCAATCTCTGCCAAAACTGATTTTGTAATAGCTGGCGAGAGCATGGGACCCGAGAAATTCAAAAAAGCACAATCTTTAAATATAAAAATCATCAGCGAAACCGATTTTTTTGACATGATTGAATCGTAAATCTAATTTTTTTCAACCATTTTACGTACTTTTGCAAAATGATTATATCTAAAAGGAACAACAGAATAATTGTTGTTTTTGCATTCTTATCGATGATCTTTTGGGGATTATCGTTTGTCTGGTCCAAAGTGGTATTTGAGTATTACAACCCAATTACAACCATCTTTCTTCGATTGGCAATCTCCGCGATATTGCTCTTCTCATTTTTGTCCATCTTTATGCGCCGAGAGATAAAACCATTGGGCAAAGAGCTTAAAATGTTTGTATTACTCTCATTTTTTGAACCATTTTTGTATTTTATTGGCGAAAGTTATGGACTTCAAAAAGTTGATGCCACGATTACTGCAGTAATTATTTCCACCATTCCGGTTTTTACAGCAATCATTGGTTTTTATTTTTTAAAAGAGCGACTTTCCGCCATCAACTTTGTGGGAATATTCATTTCTTGCACTGGTGTAGTCATTATGATGCTCAACAAAGAGATGTCCTTTAGTGCGCCCTTAGATGGAGTCTTATTAGTGTTTTTGGCCGTGTTCGCAGCGATAAATTATGGCGTTGTGATGAAAAAAATAAGTACCAACTACCATCCAATTTTTATCATTGCGGTTCAAAGCACAATCGGAGTTCTCCTGTTTTTACCTTTATTTCTGATTTTCGGAATTGACAACATCATGAGTGTTACTCCAAATTTTGAATTAGTTTCCTCATTAATCTTCTTATCACTCTTTGCCTCTTCGTTCGCTTTTATCTTGTACACTTACGTGGTTAGGTATTTGGGACTTGCAAAAGCAAATATTTACACTAATTTTATTCCCGTTTTTACAGCCACAGGCGCTTTCTTTATTCTTAATGAAGAGTTTACAGGAATGAAAATAATTGGTATTCTGATCACAATTTTTGGTGTTTACCTCAGTCAGCGTATTGTCAAGAAAAGAAAAAAAGATAAATTACCTCCTGACAATCAAAGCACTATCAACATACAGGGGTAATATTAAACATTAGTTTGAATTAATGTTTGCAAAATTAAAATAGAATTCTTAATTTTGCACTCTCAAAATAATGGCGGGATAGCTCAGTTGGTTAGAGCGTCGGATTCATAACCCGGAGGTCACGAGTTCAACTCTCGTTCCCGCTACACAGAAAAAAGCGACTTTTCAGTCGCTTTTTTGATTTAACAGATCTAAAATCACAGAGCGTCGGATTCATATCCGCCAGCTGGCGGACACGAGTTCTTCGCCAGCAGGCGAACCCGCTACACAAAAAAAGCGACTTTTCAGTCGCTTTTTTTGATTTAACAGATCTAAAATCACAGAGCGTCGGATTCATATCCGCCTACTGGCGGACACGAGTTCTTCGCCAGCAGGCGAACCCGCTACAGAAAAAAGCGACTTTTCAGTCGCTTTTTTGATTTAACAGATCTAAAATCACAGAGCGTCGGATTCATATCCGCCTACTGGCGGACACGAGTTCTTCGCCAGTAGGCGAACCCGCTACACAGAAAAAAGCGACTTTTCAGTCGCTTTTTTGATTTAAAAACCTTTCAAATATGTTAGAGTTGAGATTGTTACAAAAGTCCAAAATTAAGGCTTTTGAGAAATTTAAATGCGGAGTTTACTCCTGTAAATGCGATGCAGTGAGCCCGTCGAACTGAGTAGTTTAAATTTTTCAAATAACGCAAAGTTTGGAATTTTGTAGCTGTCTCGAGCGTCGGATTTATATCCACCTACTGGCGGACACGAGTTCTTCGCCAGCAGGCGAACCCGCTACCATTTTAAAAGCGACTTTTCAGTCGCTTTTTTTGATTTATAATAGATCTAAAATCAGTAAGCGTCGGATTTATGTAATTAGCAAATTTATTTTCACCAGTTTTTCGCAATTGCTTTTCGCCAGTTTTATTAAAAGGCTTAGTCTTATTCTAAAGAGAATGATTTTTTTGTTATTTTTGCAATCTAGTAAAAATGTATAACCAATTTGAAACCAAATGTTTACAACTTACGTTTTGTTTTCTGAAAAATTCAATGAAATTTATATTGGCTTTACTTCCAATCTAAATGCTCGATTTGAGTCTCATAACTCACAAAAAAATACTGGTTACACAAAGCGATTTCAACCATGGGAGTTATTATATTTCGAAGAATTTGACATTAAAAAAGATGCAATGAACCGAGAGAAGGAATTGAAAAGTGCCAAAGGTCGAGAATTTATTCGTCTCAAACTGCTAAATCAGTAAGCGTCGGATTTATATCCGCCTACTGGCGGACACGAGTTCTTCGCCAGCAGGCGAACCCGCTACCATTTTAAAAGCGACTTTTCAGTCGCTTTTTTTGATTTAATTCCCTAAATAAATTGGAGTTTTGAATTCATATCCGCCTACTATTGGGCACGAGATAATTCCAACTCAAAGTATTGAAAGTTTTTTTTTGCAAATACTATTTAACTTCAACCACTACTTCGGTTGCATTTTTTAAATTATCGCCAACTGGACAACGATCAATAATTGCCTCTTTCCATTTTTTCAACGTTTCTGCATCTGCATTGCAATCAGGATGAATAGTTACTTTAATCTCTTTATAACCTGCTCTTTCTTCAAAAGACTGTCCGAATAAACGAGCAGGATTTAAGCTTCCAACGAGATCAATTTTTACTCCTTTTAATTCAAATCCTAGTTCTTTGGCGCAAACATGAGCCATTACATTTAAACATCCAGCATACGCTGCAAGTACAAATTCAACAGGATTAGCACCTTGATCAGTGCCACCCAATTCTGCTGGTTCATCAATTACTAATTCAAATCCTCTTGCTTTTACAATTGTTTTAGTTGGGTTTTCGCTATGAGCTTTCACTCTAAATTTTAAATCTGCCATTTTTGTGTTTTTTTAATGTTATTTACTTTTTACAAAATTACTCCTTTATATCCGAGTAGAGAGTGCATTGTCTTCATTTGATTTGCTTGTTAAGGAATGAAAGTTCAAGTCAAAGTGATGTAGTTTTGCATCATCTTGTAGAATACTGTTAACAGTTATCAGTATAACAGTTAACAGTTAACAAGAGCGTCCCGAATTTCTTCAAAATTCGTGGATCTACGAAAGCTCGACTAGAAAGAGGTAACGGGGTAACCAGGTGACGGGGTGACGGAGCAAAGCTCGTCTCGCTTCGCGCATAGACTCGCTAGCGCATCGTCGCTTCGCGGTCACCCCGTTACTCCGTCACCCCGTCACTCTTTCTCTATTTTTTCTTTACAAAGTCTCTATTTTTTATTACTTTTGTTTAGAGATTTAAAAATATCGATTAAAACTTATTTGATGATGATAGAAACTGAAAACAACAGAAGTGGAATTGAAGATGGAATTGTTACGGCCAAATTTTGCTTTGCTGCTTTAACCGATGCCGAGCGGACTGAATGGCAGAATGCTAAAACTGAGATCGAATTTGAAGCTGGAGAGACCATTATAAAGCAAGGCTTTGTTGCAAGCAATATCATGTTTTTGGAAGAGGGATTAGTAAAATTGGATATCAATACGGATGGAAAATTAACCACCATCGGATTGATTGCTCCTTTTTCTTTTATTGGCATAGTCTGCACATTTGCAAGTCACAATGTCAATTTTTCATCCGTTGCGATTGAAAAAACCAAAATTAGCATCTTTGATATTCGCTTATTTGAAAAACTAGTTAAACAGAATGGAGAATTTGCTTTTAGAATAATTAAACATATGTCGTTGATTACAAACAATTTAGTTCGTAATATTTCAAGATTTTCGCATAAGAACATCGATGGCTCTTTGTCTATTTTATTATTAGAATTTTCAGATATTTATAAATCGGATTCTTTTGTATTGCCTGTAAAAAGGGATGACATTGCCAAAATGCTGGGCTATTCAAAAGAAAGCGTAATAAATACATTGTCTAAATTTAACAAAGAAAATTTATTAGTGGTTCAGGATAAAAAAATAACCATTATTGATAAAGAGAAATTGATTAATATCGCTAAAAATGGGTAAGTTTCAATTGCAAATCAATAATTTACGTTTCAATTATTTATTTGAAGCCTAAGAGTAAACAAAAAGCAATGAGAGGTTGTTTGCAATGGTAGAGAAATTATGACTGATATGAAAAAATATTATTAATACAATATGAGACAAATAATACTAATTTTATTCATAATTATCGCTTCAAACAGCTTCGTTAAGGCACAAATTGTAACCGACAGGCCTGATCAAACAGAATCTTCGACTACTATTCCAAATAAAAGTTTCCAATTGGAAATGGGGATTGCGAGCGAAAATAATACAAGCGAACAGTCGTTACTGCTTCCTACTATATTGTTGCGATATGGATTAACGAAAAAAATTGAATTCAGATTTGTGAAACAATTGGTTGGTTCTCGTAAAATAAACTCTTCTAAGACAGAATTTGGGCTCTCGGATGTTGAGTTAGGAACGAAGATCCAGGTGTTGAAAAAGGAGGATATGAATGTCGAAATCGCATTTATTTCTCATTTAATCGTTCCTACGGGAAATTCTCAATTTTCAAATTCAAAATTTGGAACTGTCAATAAATTAGCTGTTTCACATGTTGTAAATAAGTTTTTAGACTTGGGTTATAATTTTGGATACAACTACTTTGGTCCTAGAAATGGTGATTTAACCTATTCTATGGTCTTAGGAATTAGGTTGTCGGATAAATTTGGAACTTATGTGGAAACGTATGGCGAATATGCAAATTTTACTGAATTTACCTCAAACATCGATGGCAGTATTACCTATCTTTTAAAAGAAAATTTTCAATTGGACTTTTCTGTAGGATTAGGATTGACTCAACCAATGAATTATGTCTCTTTAGGTTTTAGCTGGAATATTAATAAGAATAAACAACGATGAAATTAGATTTCTTACTTGAATACAACCCAATATTGCTTGCATTATTTGCAACTTTATTTACTTGGTTTGTGACTGCTCTTGGAGCTGCTATGGTTTTTTTCTTCAAAACCATCAATAAAAAAGTGTTAAACTCAATGCTTGGTTTTGCAGCAGGAGTGATGATTGCAGCTAGTTTCTGGTCGCTACTAAAGCCTGCAATTGAGATGGCTGAAGCAAGTGGTACGTTGCCTTGGGTTCCGGCTTTGGTCGGATTCTTATCGGGTGGAGCATTTTTATTACTTGTCGATAAATTATTACCACACCTACACCTAGGACTGTCCATGGATAAAGCAGAAGGGATAAAAACATCGTGGCAAAGAAGCGTTTTGCTCGTTTTGGCAATTACTCTTCACAATATTCCTGAAGGACTTGCGGTAGGCGTTGCTTTTGGCGCTCTTGCTATTAATCCTGATCCAGGAATGCTCGCTAGCGCTGTGGTATTGGCAATAGGAATTGGTCTGCAGAATTTTCCAGAAGGTGCTGCCGTTTCTATTCCTCTTCGAAGAGAAGGATTTTCAAGACTAAAAGCGTTTACTTACGGACAATTCTCTGGAATTGTTGAGCCTATCGCTGGCGTTCTTGGCGCATACTTAGTGTTATCAGTTACACCATTGCTTCCTTACGCTTTATCGTTTGCAGCAGGTGCCATGATTTTTGTGGTGGTGGAGCAGCTGATTCCCGAATCTCAAATAGGCAACGAAACCGACCTCTCCACCATCGGAGCCATGCTGGGTTTTGCTACCATGATGTTTTTGGATGTTGCATTGGGTTAAATAAATATAAATGCGCTGTTTACTGCTGTAAATTAGCAATTTAAATTTATCAAATAACACAGAGATTGGAATTTTGCAACGGTCTCAGTTTATGTAAAAAAAGGTTGCAGAAACAACCTCAGTGGAATTAATCTTTGTTAGAGTGTGATCTCGGAGCGATTCGAACGCACGACCGATGAACAAGCAATTTAAAGCCTTAAAGATTGGTGATTTTTTAAATTACGGTTTGAGGCTGTTTCAAAATTTCAAGGTCGAGGCTTTTGGCAAATATAAATGCGCTGTTTACTGCTGTAAATTAGCAATTTAAATTTATCAAATAACACAGAGATTGGAATTTTGCAACAGTCTCAGTTTATCTAAAAAAAAGGTTGCAGAAACAACCTCAATGGAATTAATCTTTGTTAGAGTATGATTCCCGGCGCGATTCGAACGCACGACCGATGGACAAGCAATTTAAAGTCTTAAAGATTGGTGATTTTTTAAATTATGGTTTAAGTCTGTTTCAAAATTTCAAGGTCGAGGCTT
>JBBRGJ010000038.1:0-25947 GCA_038240835.1 Bacteroidales bacterium
CTTAGTGTTAGATGTTGTAGTTTTTCATCTAAGATACTGAATATCAGTTTATTATAATCTTTTTTGGCGAAAAGTTATCACCAAGTTATCAACACATACTGCTGATAATCAGGTATGTATGATTTTTGTCATGTAGTAAGCTGGTAATCTCTAATATTTTGACATTCTGAGTTCTGTTCGTTATTCGCATTCTTCTCGTTTCTGTATCATCTTCGGGAGAAATTACGATTTCTGTCTTGGTGTCGATTCCATAATCATGTCTGAAAAATTCTACTTGACCTTGGGCGAAAATAACGCGATAATTTTTGGCAGGTTGCAAAGTTGGCTGATAAGTATTAGACCAGAAGATTCCGCTTTCTACGTCTTTAATGTAACAAAATATACCATGGTCATCTTTGGTAACATCTTCGCGCCAGCGAGTAACAGCAATGTCTTTCCAACGGCTGTATCCACCGCCTGAATTGGTAATCATTACTTGATAGCTGCCATTGCTCAAAAGTTGAATTTCTGGAATTCTGGTATTGGCGCTAGTGATGGTTCGTACCTCAACATTTGCTGAGGTTGATTTTTTCTCGATAAGATCTGAAGTATGGTCATAAAAGAAACTAGTTCTGGGCATGCGCTCCTGAAGCAACATAATGGATGCATGAAAACGAGGCTCCGCCATAAACCTCTGCTGCATTGGTTTATTGAGCAATAGGTAAGCCAGCGACAATAAACTCATGCCCTGATGATGCACCATAAAAGAAGGAATGATACTTCTGACTTTACCCTTTGGTAGGCGGGAGGCAGTATAATCAATCGCTTCATGGAACCCAAACTCTCCTTCAAATCCCTCCGTAGACAATAATTGGAGGTTTGCACATGCCTCTTCGGGAGCTACCATTAATGCCATCATCGTTGCATAAGGCGCTATGACAAGATCTTCTTCCAATCCTCTTTTTAATCCAAGTCCTGGAACACCAAATGCGCGATACTGATAATTTTGGTTTGCATCCGTTAGATTATAAGCGGATTCCGAGATTCCCCATAAAACTCCTCGTTGTTCTGCATATTCAATTTGTCGTTTTACTGCTGTCTTACAGGTTTGGGAAAGTAGTGTTTTATCATAATAGGGCATAATTAGTTGGGGCATAAGATATTCAAACATCGATCCGCTCCAAGATATTAATATTGGCTCGCCAGCAGAATTCGTCAGTAATCTTCCGAGTGCAAACCAGCTTTCCTGTGGCAGTTTTCCTTGTGCAATGGCAACGAAAACTCCTAACCGAGCTTCGGAGGCTAGCAAATCGTAATAACTGTCGTCCTTTCTGTTGTCATCAACGTTAAAGCCAATTCGCAAAAGACTGGTTGTTTTATTGAATAAGAAGTTAAAATCCACCTCACTAAAAGATTCACAAAGTCCGACCATTTCGTCTAATAATTCTATCCTGTTCGTGGCCATTTCACTTCCTATTTCAATCAAATCCTTCATTTTTGTTAGCCATGCTTTTTTTTCAAGATTGTTTTCCAGTTGTTCAAAATGGTTAGTTTCTTCGAATATCCATTCGGGCATATCCTGAATATTTAATAGAGTAGGGATTTGATCTGCTAGTGCAAGATCTGCAAAATGTTCTGGGACGGGTAATAATTCCAGCCATGGAATCTGTAAAACAAGGTCTTCTCTGATTCGCTGAATTTGTGACAACAATCTTTCTGCCCATTTAGAAAAATCTGTCTGGTTGCTTGGTTGTTGATTCGTTAATTCATTGGCAATTAAAATAAGTTCGTCGAGATGTTTTTTTATAATACTGAGCGAATTGGTTTCATTTACTGCAACATCGAGTATCACCAGAATTTTTTCGATTAATTTTTCGTGTTGTCCCTCTGAAAAATCGCGCAAAATAAGGGTTGTAGTTCTGATACCTTCATAAAGATTTACTTTGAAAATGGGCTGTGTGGGAAGTGATATCAAACCTTGTTTAAGCGTGAGTAAATGTCCGATAAGATTTCCAGTGTCAACCGTAGAAACATATCTAGGTTGCAACGGCAATAATGAAAGTGTATCATACCAATTGTAAAAATGACCTTGGTAACGCTCCAATTTAAGCATCGTCTGGAAAGTAGAGTTAGATCTTAGGGTTAACTCGTCAATTCCTATATAGCCAAAATCATAGGCAGAAAGATTCGCCAATAAAGCAAGGCCTATATTCGTGGGCGAAGTGCGATGAGCAATAGTAGGGATTGGCTCTTCCTGAAAATTGTCAGGGGGCAACCAGTTTTCTCCTTCAGTGACAAATTGCTCGAAAAACAACCATATTTTACGTGCTGTTTTATGTAAAAAAATCATTTGTTTATCTGTGAGATTTGGCGCGGGTTCTATCACTGGTTGACTCAGTTGCCAAGCCAGTGCAGGTGCTACAAACCATAATATAAGTAGTGGTAATGCAAATAATAATGCTTCTGGATTCATGGTCAATATTAAAGCCATACTGATTATTGCCATCAGTGGAGCCACCCACATTTCGCTGTAAGCTGCCTGTAAATCGTTCTTTGAACTCTTTGAAGCATTTGCCGAAGGCACCCATTCCAAAAGTTTTTTATGAATGACGATCATACGCCAGTTGGTGCGTATTACGGCGTCTGTATATTTAAATGCTTCATAGGGTAATACTGCCATGTCAAATAAAAAACGAAAAAACAAATCTCTTACCGAAATGCTAACTTCGGAAAAGTGCGCTTTAAACAACAAATCATCCGGTTTATGCATCAATCGCCAAAATGCTGATATTAAGAGGGGCAGTAAAATAAAAACAGGAATCATCAAAGTCCATAGAAGTGGCAATGGCAATACCAACCATCCCATTAATAAGATCAGAATCAGTGTGAGAGGCAACAAACTTCTTCGCAGGTTGTCAAAAATTTTCCATCTCGATATAGCTGAAAGTTTGTTAAGGACAAATTGACCATTTATCGCTTTGATGAACGGAAGCGACCATAAACTTATCTGCCAGTCGCCCCTAATCCATCGATATCTGCGTTTTACATCTGCCTGATATTGTGTGGGATTTTCCTCATAAAGCATCACATCGCTGATTAACCCCGAACGAGTATAACAACCTTCGATCAAATCGTGACTTAGAATTTGGTTCTCCCGAAATACCTCGTTTACAGACTTCTCAAAGATGTCTACTTCGTAAATTCCTTTTCCAATAAACGATCCTTCTGTGAAAACATCTTGGTAAACATCTGAAGAAACGCGTGTATATGGGTCAATTCCAGAGAGATTGCCTTGCATCCGCAAATAGAGGGAAGGTGATTCTTTAGCGAATGTTGAATTAACCCTGGGTTGCAGAATGCCATATCCTTCTGTTACGCGCTTTTTTTTAGGGTCATATTTAGCTCTATTCAGTGGATGCGCCATAGTGGCAATGCATTTCCAAGCAGAATCTCTAGGAAGTTGAGTATCTGAGTCGAGGGTTATTACATATTTTACTGTAGTTGCTTGGGGCAATTCTCCCACGATTAAAGAAAATTCGTCCCTATTTCCACATTGTATAAACGCATTAAGGGCAGAAAGTTTTCCCCTTTTACGTTCATAACCCATCCATTTCTCTTCTTGCTGATTCCATTTTCTTGGACGGTGAAACAAGAAGAAAATATCCTCTTCAGATTGTTTGTATTTTTGGTTTAAACTCTCAATTTTGGTTTTCGCCAATTCTAGCAAGTCCTGATCATTGGGCATATTTTCAGTGTCTGCATCCAAAAAATCAGTCAATAACCCGAAATGCAGGTTGTTTTCCTTATTGCCAAGGAAACGTATCTCGAGAGATTCAATCAATTGATCAATGTATTCCATACTGGAAAGCATGGTTGGAATTACTACGAGTGTCCGATATTCAGCTGGAATTCCTTTGGAAAAATCCATGCGTGGCAATATTTTTGGTTTTATCCAGATAGTTGACAGCCAGTTTACCAGGGAAACAGCCATTTGAGCCGAACCTGAAATAGATAATAATCCAATAAAAGTCAATAGTAGCCAACTTTTTGTCCCGTAAATGTATGCCAAAAAGAGTAACCCTGTGGCTACAGACAGTGTTAGGAAGGCAATGGACATCAAGTAAAATAAGACAGGTCTTCTACTCGTTATACGACTGAGCTTTTGCTTCATTGTTCGGCGCATGCCAACAGCCATTTCAGTTGTTCTCAACCCTTTGTCTATCAGATAATAACCAATAAAATCTTCTCTCTGAGATTCAGGACTAAGTTCTTTATGCTTTGTAGCTAATTCAAGCACTTTCTGAGCTACTTCCGTTTCGGATAATGGAGAAGCTTTGGATATGGTTTCCACCATGTGACGGAATCTGTCGCGTGTGGCAAAATCCATCAAAGGATATATTCCGTTAATATCTTTTCTGAAAATTTGTTCAACGCTGCTTAATGTTTCTACAAACACTTTCCAGTCAGTGGCTCCCAAAAAACGCAACGTTTCAATACTATTTCGAACAGAAACCTGATCAGCGGCTTGTTTTTGACTATCCTCTCGCACAAGATCCATGCTGATGAGTCCCATGCTAGAGAGTTGTTGTTCCATCCAACTTAGCGGTAACGCTAGGGAAGATCCAGTGCCTTGCATTCTGCGAATAAACCCAGCTACAAAAGGACTAGACAACACGAGTTCGGAACGTGCCATATCAGAAATAGTCAGAATTAAATTAGCGGGTTCTTCATTCACCGTTTCAATTAGGGCTTCAGTCCAAAAATCGGCAAGATTATTATCAATCACATGCAACGCAATCTTTTTTGATACGCGTCGAAGATTTTCAATAACCGCTAGACGGAGCATAATCGGGATAGCCCATAATTCTCCTAGAGTAAGTAGGTTGTGTTTCTGATAAGAAGAAATAAAACTAATGAGACTTTTTTCATCGATGCGGCCATCACTATGGGATATAATTTCTAAAACAATATCATACACCCGAGGCATTCCATGCAAATTTCCACCATCAAGCGAGGGTAAACCTTCGCTATAACCTTTAGGCAAGTGTTTTTTGGCAATGGTAATTTGTTCTTCAATCAGATAGAAATTATCAAGCAACCATTCTGCGGCTGGAGCAACCGATTTTGGGGTCCGGGTATTTTCAACCAAAAGTTTACGCACATCGAGGAGCGTTTCTTCATTTTTATCCAAACGTTTAAGCAACTGATTTGGCGATTTTGTTTTTAGCAGTTTATGCGACTTGGCAACCACTTCGCCGTGCATAATCATCTGATCACCAAAGTAAAGCTCTGAATGAAAAGGTTCTTCATTCTTGTGTTGGATTGCATTACCTCCACCAAATGAAATACGCAAACGCGTTAAAATATCTAATTCATTACTGTTAATCTTCATAATAATAGTTTCTAAAACATTCTATTAAACAAAACTCTTTTCTCAGCTTACATCCATAAAAAATTTTAGCTATTTATACTGTCCATTATAAAGAGTCAGGTCTGTAAGGTACTATTTTGGTGGCTTTTCTGTTGGTCTCTTCTTCTTCAAAACTGAATTACTTTTGGTTTTTGCCATTACATCATCCAGTAGTTTTTTGTTTCGTGAAACTTTGTCTTTGGCAGGTTCAGCTACTTCGTCGCCTAATAATATTCCCCAAGGTTTCAAAGGTTCAATGCGATCGAAAAACACTTTTATGATTGCCGTAAGCGGAATGGACAAGAACATGCCCGCAACGCCCCATAAAGAGCCTCCTATCAAAATCACAACAATAGAAATGAGTCCATTAATTTTTACTTTTGAAGCAACGATATATGGAACTATAATCTGATTATCAATAAATTGAACAACGGTGTACGCCACAAAAACCCAAGCCGCAGCTGCGGGCGATTGAGTTGCGATTGCTATTATCATGGGCAATCCAATGGCCACGACTCCACCAATGTAAGGAATCACATTCAACAATGCGCCGATAACCCCAATCAATATTGCATAATCGACCCCAATAATTAACAGAGCTACAGAATTTAAAATCGCAACCAACCCTGCTTCAATGGACAATCCGTAAAGATAACTTTGAATGAGACTTTTCGTTTCGGACATGATTTCTTTTACCATTCCATGTTTCTCTTTTGCAAAAAGGCGTGAAATAAATTGCAGAAGTAGTTTTTTGTAAAACAAGAACATAAAAACATAGACAGGGATAAGAAAAATCATAAATATTAATCCGCTAACGGTAAATAAAGTTTTGCTGATGATGGCCGAAGAATTACTAAGTCCTTCGCCCTTTTGCTTCGCTACCCATTCTTGAATTTTAGTTGTGCTAATGTTAAACGTATCAGAAACCCATATTATAGCTGTTTCAGATAACTCTTTGAATTTTACTTTCAGCTGTGGAAGTGCTTCTGTGAACAAGCTAGCTTGTGTGATGATAAAATAAAACAAAATGGCCAAAAGTATAAATGCGATTAAAATAACGATCAATATAGCAACAACTTGATGTAATCCTTTGCGTCTTAAAAACTCGACAAATGGATTTAAAAGAATAGCTATTAATAACGCAAAAATCAGTGGAAGAATAATTTCCTGTCCAATATACATTGCAAACACAAATGCAACAATGCCGATTGATATTTGCGAAAGTTTCAGGTAAAAAGGAATAGAGTCAGTTTTTATCATTTTATATAAGGATTAGAGAATGTTTTTAATTGTGTTTTGGTAAATAAAATAAGGTGAGTAAAGCTTCATATATTTATAAGTTTACTCACCTTAAGTGGTTGATTAGGAATTGGTGCGCTTTATTTAGAACTTTTTTCTTTAATAGATTTAGCGATACTGCTGTTTTTCTTTGTTTCGATTTTTTTATCATCACTCAATGATTTGGATGATGATGTCTTATTTTCGCTTTTTGTGTCAGCACTCTTTTTTTGAATAGTAGAAGATTTTTGTTCCTTTTTGTCCATTTCTTCGTCCTTCATTATCATTGTGATTTAATTTAACCTATATATATATATACAGTGAAATTTGTAAAGGCAAAATTACGTTGGTCTGCTTGCTATTATGTTACATGATTTGAATAATATGTTGCAGAATTATACAATAAATCAACTATTTTACTAACAAATTAGTTCATCAATAATTTCTGCAAACTCTTCTCCATCGTCGAATTGCTTATAAATTTAGTTAGATTTTTGATTTCTGACCTCTGTAAATATTGAACATATTCGATTGAGTTTCGTATATTATCACTGCAAACAAAAATGAAAGCACCAGGCATAGAGTTATTAACAGCATATAATATAGCTTCCGTTTCGTCTGAAATTACCTTAACTTCAATATATTCATTAGTTGCGAATATTCCTTGTAGTAATAATTCAGTGAGTTCCTCGTTTGTTCTACCTCTGCCATTTTCATCATGACGGATAATGATTTTATCAAACACTTGAGCTGCATAAATGCCCATCATTCGGATATCCTCGTCACGTCGGTCGCCCGAAGCTGCAATTATGCCTATCTTTAATGGTGATTTAACCTTGAAGATGTATTTTTTTAATTGTAAAAATCCATCCGTATTATGTGCATAATCAAGCATAAGCTGGAAGTTTTTGAACTCAAAAATATTCATTCGACCAGGATTATTTTCTGGTGTTGGATAAAAAGTTTTTATCGCATTGATTATATGTTCTTTAGAAAAATTACTTATCACACCACTAAGTACCACAGGAAGAATGTTTTTTATCATACAATTTGCTTTCCCATTCAAAGTTAAGGGTACTTCATTTACTCTGGCGAGACGTGTTTTATATTCTCCTTTGCAAATCACAAAATAGTTCTTCTCTACGATGGCGGCTAAACCGCCATTTTTGCAATGTTCAATTACATGGGAGTTTTCAGGGTTAATGCTAAACAAAGCAATATTACAATCAAGATTATTTCTCATCGTATAAACCCTTTCATCATCTGCATTTAAAATTGCAAATCCATCATCCATAGTACTGTTGGGTACTACCGCTTTCACGGTAGCTAATTGTTCTAAAGTATTTATGTCGTTTAATCCTAAATGATCTTCTGTAACATTGGTTACTATACTAATATTACATTTATCAAAACCTAAACCAGTTCTCAATATTCCCCCGCGAGCACATTCAAGCACGGCATAATCTACGAGAGGATCTCGCAAAACTACTGCAGCACTTTCTGGGCCACTGCAATCCCCATAAGTGATTGGATTTTCGTTAATATAAATGCCATCCGTTGTCGTATATCCAACATTCTGTCCAGCAGTTTTAGCCATGTGCGCAATTAATCGAGTAACGGTAGTTTTCCCATTTGTTCCAGTTACTGCAACCACAGGAATCCGCGCTGGAGCATTCTCTTTATACAACATATTAATTACAGATTCTGCTACATTTCTTGCTTGTCCCACAGATGGAGCAATGTGCATACGAAAACCTGGGCCTGCATTCACTTCTATAACAGCTCCAGAGGCTTCAGATATTGGTGAATTTACATCTTTTGCAATTACATCTATTCCACAAATATCTAGATTCATTAATCGAGCTATTCTTTCAGCTAAAAAAACATTATGAGGGTGAACAGAATCTGTCAAATCACGGGCAGTACCTCCTGAGCTAAGATTAGCGGTATCTTTCAAATAAAGTATTTCTCCAATAGGCAATACCGAATCTAAGGTGAGATTTTTTTTAACTAAAATACCTTGAGTATTCTCGTCTATTGTGATTTTTGTGAGGATATTATCGTGTCCATTCCCTCTGTTAGGATCGCTATTAGTTTCATCGATAAGTTGCTGTATTGTTGAACCTTTGAAATTTCCCATTATCATTGCTGGGATACGTTGTGCAACAGCCACAAGCTTATAATCTATCACTAAAAATCGGTAATCATTGCCTCTTATAAACTTTTCAATGATTATTTCGTCACTTACTTGTTTCGCAAAATTAAATGCTACTAATGCTTGTTCTTCAGAATAAATGCGTGTGGTTATTCCTCTGCCATGATTTCCATTGATTGGTTTTATAACTAGAGGAAATCCTAATTCTTTTATGGCAGTAAAAAGTTCTGTTTCATTTTCTAAAACCAATCCTTTAGGAACGGGAATGTATGATTTGGATAATAATTGGCGGGTATTTTCTTTATCCGATGCAATATCTACCGCAATATTACTTGTAGAGCACGCAACAGTAGCACATACAATTTTCTGATTACTTCCTTGCCCGAGCATTACCAATGAATCATTGTTCAATTGGGTCCATGGAATATTGTGTTTTTCAGCCTCATGAACAATGGAGAGTGTGCTTGGTCCTAGTTTCTCGTTATTATAAATTCTTCGAAGTTCTTCCAAATCATGGGCAATATTATAATTTAAATTATTTCTTAAATGTTCCACAATATTTATAGCTGCATGTGCAGCATATATGCCTGCTGTTTCGATTACATACGAAAAAACCACATGATAAACTCCAGAGACGTTTGTAGATCGTGTGCGACCAAATCCACATTCCATTCCAGCTAATGATTGAAGTTCCAGCGCAATATGTTCCACAACATGACCTAACCAAGTTCCCTCTTTCACTCTGTCAAAAAAACCATTTTCTCTTCCTTCCGAACATCGGTGACTTTTCATTGAAGGTAATAAATTTTCCAAGGCTATTGCAAACCCATCAATTTTATTCGTTGGGAAATTCTCATCTTCCTCTAAATCCAATTTTACTACGATTAATTTTTTTCTATAGTTAGACCAAAAATTTGGTCCTCGCATTACGTTTACATTTATTACTCTCATAAAGCTCGAGTGTTTAAGGTTTTAATGATTTTTATTGATTTAATCCCACATAGGATTGAAATTTATAGAATGAATAAAAAAATATTACTGCAAAGAAACAATATCGCTTAATAAAATTTGTTACATAGTTTATGAAATATATTATATATTTATGAGGTATTGTTTACTTGGCAACTATTACACTCGCCGATTTGATACTTTTAATAAATATTTCGTCATTTGATTCCTGATTATTCTCAATGCTGATAAATCCTATTTTAAAGTTCAATGTCAATGTTTTGTTGGAGTTTTTGAAATTCCTTAAATCCGCAAGGATTTAGAAGTCCCGTATATATTTACAGTGAACAAAATTACGATGGTCCGCAAGTTCTATTGTTACATGATTTGAATATTATGTTGCAGAATTTTATAGTAATTCAGCTTTTAATTAAAAATAATCAATGTATTCAAAAATCAACATAAATTAAAAATATTGTCCCAATATTGCTGTTTTGTTTCTAAAATGCACTATATTTGCTGCATAATAGAAATAGAACACAATATGAATTATATAGAATTTAGAAATAAAATGTTCGATTTGGCTTGTTTTAGTATCAACCAAGTGTACGCTTGGCAACCGGAATTTGATAGAAACAATTTTACTCGGTGGACGAAAAATGGTTTATTAGTAAGACTTCGACAGGGTTATTATACTTTTCCAGAATACAAGAGCAAAGCAGATTTTAGCCTATACTTCGCAAATCGAATCTATAGTCCCTCTTATATAAGTTTGCATTCTGCATTGGCGTTTTATGGTTTGATTCCCGAAGCTGTAATACAAATTACCAGTGTGACTTCACTCAAAACCGCTAACTTTAGCAATGATTTTGGCGAGTTTTCATACAAAAGCGTTCGTGATGAGTTGATATTTGGTTATGATCTTAAGCCTATTGCTGATGGACGGACACTTCAATTAGCCAAGCCCGAAAAAGCACTTTTAGATTTGCTTTACCTTTATCCGTTTTATAATACCGAGCAGGAGATGTTAGAGCTTAGGCTGGATGAAGATTTTCTGCAAGACGATTTAGATCTTAAATTGCTGAGAGAATACGCCCTTCGATTTCAAAATAAAGCACTTGAAAAAAGAGTGAAATTACTTATAAATACTTATAATATATGATACAGCTAGAGCAAATAAAAAATTACTTCCCAATTGGATTAAGAGATAATATATCGTTTCAAAAGCTCATGCTTAAAGAATATTTACAACTATTGATTCTTGATTTTTTATCCACTACGCCCTATGTTAGAAAAATTACGTTTATCGGAGGTACTAATCTCCGATTAGTGAAAGGGATTGACCGATTCTCAGAAGATTTGGACTTTGATTGCAAAAAGTTATCGAAAGAAGAATTTATGGAAATGACAGATGCTATTTTGAAATTTCTACAGCGGAGTGGAATGCGTGTTGAAGTTCGAGATAGGGAAAATGCCAAGTTAAAAGCATATCGCCGAAATATTCATTTCCCAGAGTTGCTTTTTGACTTAAATTTAACCGGTCATAGAGATGAGCGATTCTTGATAAAAGTTGAAAGTCAGGATCAACAAATTGATTATATGCCTATTGTGGTCAATATAAAAGGTTGTGGATTCTTTTTCTCATTTCCTGTG
The DNA here is from genome assembly GCA_038240835.1 of Bacteroidales bacterium. Taxonomy (GTDB): domain Bacteria; phylum Bacteroidota; class Bacteroidia; order Bacteroidales; family WCHB1-69; genus JBAXTE01. Next base: position 11,424 of record JBBRGJ010000038.1, read on the forward strand.
CCGACAGATGAAGTATTGTGTGCCATGAAGTTATCAGCCATGATTTCCAGACAAAAAGGACGTGATTTTTATGATGCGATGTTTCTATTGGCAATGACAAAACCTGATTATAACTTTTTAGGTGCACAGCGTGAAATTTACAATTTAGAAGAACTAAAAACGGCTACGATTGAAGTATTAAAAACAGTGGATTTGAATATAAAAATAAAAGACTTTGAACATTTGCTTTTTAATAAAGCCAATAGCCAACGAATCCTCTCAGTGGGATCGTTTATAGAAAGTCTTTAAATTGTTGTGCATTCAATATTCCAGCTACACTTGCTGTGTTATTAAAAAACACGTATGCTTCTTTAATCTCTTTGTTTATAATTAGAGTTTTGTGCAAAGATGATAAAAAATCTTTCGAATACGGGGAGTAAAACAATTGTGGATTGCCATGCAAACGAATATATGCAGTAGAAGAATTTGTGATAATATCTTCTAGGAGTTGGGGGTGATTTACACTGCAAAAAGTTATATCGTTCGCTTTAAAAGCGTCAAATACGTCTTTGTTCCACCAAGCTGAATTTCGAAATTCTACCACATTTTTAAAGTGCGGTTTCAGATTTTTTAAAATTAACGCTAACGTATTTTCATCGTATTTGAAACTTGGTTGAAACTGAAATAATAAACATCCCATTTTCTCTTTTAATCCCACATCACAGGCTGCATAAAAGTCATCTATTTCTTGCGAACAGTCGATGAGTTTTTGATAATGAGTAATTAAGCGTGGTGCTTTCACTGCAAATGTAAAGTTTGCCGGACTTTTTTTGCACCAACCCTCAAGTATTTTTGCCGTAGGAAATTTGTAAAATGTACTATTCAGTTCAAAGGTGTTAAAATGTTCGCAATAGAATGCAAACCATTTGCTTTGTATTAAATTTTCGGGATAAAAAACTCCACTCCAAAGCCTGTTGTAAAAGCTCGAACAACCAGTTTCTATTTTCATAGTTTTATAATTTTTCGATGAGTTTTAAAACTTTGGTAAGTACAATTCCTTTTTGCAAAACGGATTTCCATAAATCCCCCGTTTTTGAGAGCCGTTGTATGGTGTTTTTTATGGTAAACATTTCGGGCGCAAGTTGTTGATTTACCTCTTTCCACATCAATGGAGTTGACACCGTAGCACAAGGGCGAGGACGCACGCTATAAGGTGCTATAATGGTTTGCCCTCTTCGGTTTTGAAGAAAATCGAGATAAATTTTGTCTTTTCTTTTGGCAATACTTCGTTCCATGCTTGTTGTGTCGGGCAGTCTACTATGAACAATGGTGGCCAAAATTTCAGCAAAAATTTTCACATCATCATAATTGTATTTTGCCGCTAACGGAATATAAATATGTAATCCCGTGGCTCCGCTTGTTTTACAGTAGCATGGAATATTAATCTCATCGCAAATTTCTTTTATCACCAACGCTGTATTTACGACCTCAAGAAATGAAATTTCGCCCGGATCCAAATCGAGCATCATGTATGTGGGTTCATCGGGTTTTAGGTAAGTGCTGTGCCACGGATTGATTTCTATGCAACCTAAATTGGCCATGTAGAGTAGGGTTGCTGCATCGTTACAAATTAGATAATCTATCTGTTCATTGCTGGATGTTGAAAATATTTTCACAGTTTTTAGCCAAGATGGAATTTGTTTCACTTCCATGTCTTTATGATAAAAACTTAAACCCTTTATCCCATTCGGATGACGGTTTAAAGATTGTGGTCTGTTTTTTAAATAGGGTAATATATATTTACTGATATTCTGATAATACTGAATTAAATCACCTTTGGTGTACCCTTGCTCTGGAAAGTAAATTTTATTCAAGTTAGTACATAATAGGTTCTTCCCAGAAATAGTAATTACTTTTTCGTTTTCGGAATTTGAAGTCTTTTCTTTATTGATGATTTCTGCACTTTCTTGAATCACTTCTTTGGTAACTTTATCTATTCGTAATCCCATAAAAACTGGGTTGCGCATGTGTTCTTCCTGTGTCCATTCCAGAAATTTTATGGTGCAAACTAATTCAGGTTTTATCCAATATGCTTTTCCTTTGGTCCCGTTTATTGTTGGAATTGTTGGAAAAGGACAATGAGTGGTTTTTAATTTTTCAAAGTCGGCATGTAATTCTTTAAGCGAAGCTTCGGTAAATCCAGTTCCACATTTGCCTATGTATTTTAGCTTTTTCTCACGGTACATTCCCAAAATAATTGAACCAAAATATTGTCGGCTGTTTTGGGGTTCAGTATAACCGCAAATAATTGCCTCCTGCATCTGCGTAGTTTTCATTTTCAACCAAGTATCAGCACGTTTCCCTTCTAAATAGATGCTTTCGGGATCCTTGGCAATCACACCTTCAAATCCTTTCGACGATAGTTCTTCAAATAATTTATGACCTCCTCCAATCTGAAATTTGGTGTTGTAAATGTGTTTGAATTTATAATTTTCAAAAAAGGATTCGAGCAACTCTTTGCGTTTTAGCAGTGGAAGATGGGTAATTGAAAATCCATTTAAATAAAGAATATCAAACACATAATATTTCAAAATTCCTTGCTGGGTAGTCTGGTAGTTTTGCAACATTTGAAAATCGCTAATTCCTTTTTGGTTTTCAATAACCACTTCTCCATCCAAAATCACCTCATCATTGATTGTTTGGAGCTCATCGGTAATGTTTTGAAATATCTTAGTAAAAATATTTGCATTGCGCGAAAAAAGCTCTGCTTTGTTATCTTTAATTCGAGCAATTACCCGATATCCATCATATTTCGTTTCATAAACCCAATCAGGATAATCTATCATTTGCAGACTCATTGATGCCAGCATTGGCTTGGGAACTTGGGTTGGGAACGAAGTTTTATTTATGGAGGCAGATTTTTCAGATTTTTTTATGGAAGATACTTTTTCCTTTGAACTATCTTTTTTTTTAAGGTTTGATTTTAGCGACGGAATTGTTTCAATGGTGTAATTTTCCAACGCATATTCATCTTTCTTTTTTATCAATAACCAATTCTTGTCTTTTCCGTCGTTCATTCGTACCAACGCAAAAGCACCTTTGAGATGAGTGCCGTTGAGGATAAATTTCAAATCCCCTTTTTGTAATTGTGCCAACAATGATTTTTCAGCATCATCGCTCTCTATCATTGGTTTATAAAATCCTTTATCCCATATTTCAACGTTGCCAGCTCCATAATTTCCTTTAGGAATTTCGCCATAAAATTTACCGTAATCATACGGATGATCTTCTACCATTACGGCCAAACGTTTGTCGCCCGGGTTCATAGATGGACCTTTCGGGATAGCCCAACTTTTGAGCACACCTTCTAATTCCAGCCTGAAATCGTAATGCAAATGTGAGGCATCGTGCCGCTGAACGACAAAGGTTAACTTTTTGGTAATTGAACCCTTTGTATTGTTTGGCTCGGGAGTATTTGCAAAGTTCCTTTTCTTTTTATATGGATCTAAATTCATAGTTCTAAGAAGCTTTTGTTTTTGATAGGCTTGCTTTTAGTTGTTGCATCAAATCATCTGTGTTTTCTTTAACTTTGGTAAGCTTATGAACCTTGGACTTTTTGCCCGAGGCTTTTGCTTTTATCACTTTGAGCAACGCATTTGCATATTCGTCTTTGAATTTATCAATGTTGAAAGGCTCTGTGTATTGGTTGATGAGCGTTAACGCCATTTTTAATTCATCTGGTTTTACCGCAGATTTTGCAGGAAGATTAAAATCTTCGGCACTTCGAATTTCTTGAGCAAATCGAATTTTGCTTAATACCAAAATGTTTCCCATCGGTTTAATCACCGTAAGTGCCTCGGCGGTTCTCAGTACAAATTGTGCAATGCCTACTTTGCCTGATTTTGTAAGGGCTTCGCGCAAAAGTGCGTACGCTTTCTCTCCCGATTTTTCGGGTTCAACATAATAAGAATTTTCAAAATAAATGGTGTCAATTTCTTTTTCGTCAATAAAGTGATTTACCTCTATAATTTTGCTTTTTTCGGGAGCAGCTTGCTCAAAGTCTGCATCGTCAAGCATTATATAATTATCGTTTAACATATAAGCTTTGGCAATATTTTCAAAATTCACCTCTTTGCCCGTGTTTTCATTTACCTTCTTGTAATGAATGCGAGCCATATCACGACTATCCACCATGTCTAAATCCAAATTGCTTTGCTGTGTGGCACTATAAAGTTTCACCGGAATGTTTACCAACCCAAAACTAATTGCACCTTTCCATATTGCTTTCATAACATTTAATTTTTTTCAAGTATTTTCAATAAAAGTTTTTCTACGGGTAATAAAACATCTTGCTTTTCTTCCAAATCCATAGTTTCTAAGTGTGAGATGTACTTTTTAATCTTGTTTGATTTGTAGATATCCACCACGATTGGATGTACATAATAGTTTTTACATACCGTACGTGTATTCCCCAACTGTTTGGCCACTACATCAAAAGCAGCAGTTATTTTTTGATTCATTTCGGTGGCAGTTTCAAAATCACCACTAGCCATAAAAGCATTCAGAGCGGTAACAGTGCCCGACCAAGTTCTAAAATCTTTTGCTGTAAAATCACCACCCGTTATTTCGCGTATGTAACTGTTTACCATTCCTGAATTAATGTTGTGGATGTTTCCGTCGTGGTCGTAAAATTCAAACAGATCTTTTCCTGGTATTTCCATACATCCTTTTATAATACGAGCAAGTTTTCTGCTTTTTAAAGTGATGTTATGTTTTATACTCTTTTTTCCCTTAAATGTAAAACGCAATTCTGAGCCAGTAACAGTTATGTGTCTGTTTTTGAGGGTAGTTAATCCAAATGAACCATACAGTTTTTCGTAAAATGAATTGCCTACCCGAATGCTTGTTTGCTCCAATAGACTTATAACGGCTGCTAAAATTTTTTCCTTTGGATACCCTGGGAGAGATAGATGCCGTTCGATGGTCGTACGAATGGCAGGAATTTGTTTTCCAAATTCATGGAGTCTGTAAAATTTAGTTTTCTTTCGTATAAAATTCCACAATGAATGATATCGGTATTGTTTTCGTTTTAAAACATCCGAACCAGTGGCTTGTAAATGACCATTTTCATGTTTGCAAATCCAAACATTTTCCCATGCTGGTGGAATGCCCAACTTTTTGATGCGTTCTAATTCTATTTTATCTTTAATTTTTATATCACCATCATAATAATAGAAGTTTTTGCCTCTTCGTTTTCTTAAAATGCCTGGTTCATTTGCTGATACATAGATCAGATCCACCGCTTGAGCGCTTTTCGCCATATTGCGCAGAGAAGCACGAATGGTGTTTTTGTTGATTTTTATAGCTTCTGCGACTTCACTCATAATATTAGAATTTATTTTTTAGGAGGTTTACTTTTACCCTTATTTTTAGAAGCAGATTGTTCATCTTTTTCTTTTAATTCAAGTTGCCTTTTCTGTTTTTGTTGCGTTTTTACATTGGCTTCATCTATAGAGTGTGATTGCTGAATACTTCCATCATTTTTGGTCAAGGAACTTAGTTTGGAGTAGTATTTTTGAATGGTTTTCAACTCGTCTTCTGTCATGTTTTCAACATCGACCAAACGATTACTTGCCCGGTCGTGAGCGGCAACTAGCTCATCTAATTTTAATTGGATAGAAAGTGAATCTTTGTTTTGTGATTTTTGGATTAAAAAAACCATCAAGAAAGTAATAATTGTAGTACTTGTATTAATGACTAATTGCCATGTTTCAGAGAAACCGAAGGAAGGTCCGGATACTGCCCATATAACTACAATCGAGAATGCAGTAATAAACGCATAAGTACTCCCTGTAGCTTTGGTTACTACTGAGGAAAACTTTTCAAAGATGCCTTCCTTTTTTTTTGCAGTTTTTTTCATTTTATTAGAATTTGTTTGGTTATTTCCCTGTTTTTTTTATCGAACAAAGATTGTTTTAAATAAAAGTCTATTTATAAAATAGAGGTGAGCTCCTAAAAATCTTTTAAAAGTTGCTCACCTCCATCTCAAAGAAGAATTCTGAAAATTTATTTTTGAGACATTCAAGATTAAAAATTGATGGCACGACAAAGCGTGATTGGAGTTTTAAAAATGTGATTAATATCAAAAAATAAAGTTTAGAAGTTCCAGTAATTGTTAACAGCAATGACCGCCCGAACAACTTCCACCTTTTTTTGAATCACATTCTTGATCGTCATCCTGATCTTTTTCAGTGCCTTCGGTATAAGGAGTTTGTGTTTCTCTCTTCTTGTGTGGCATCATAATCTCATTTTGATCTTCCCGAGAATCATCTCTACTGTTTTCGTTTTGATTTGACACACTCGAAGAGAACATCTCTCTGTTACGTGCTTCTTGATTGTGTTGAGCACCTAAAGAGTTTTCTTGTTGATTGCGGTCTTCTTCGTTGGTTTTCATCTCTTCGTCTAAGTACGAACCAGAGGTTTGGTTGTATCTGCGATTAGCATTTGCACCGTTTTCAGGTTGATTTGAAAAGTCGCGATCTTCTTCTTCTTGGGTTCTGTTTGTAGAAGAGCAATTTCCACCATTATTTTGGTTCCCTTGATTCTTTTGTTGACCTGTTGAATTTTCTTGTTCAAATTGGTCGTTTTTATTTTCTTGCATTTTGGTTTGATTTAATTCGTTATTATTTTATTTTGAAATTAGGTGAGAGTTTCTTGTTGATTAGAAATAAAGTTATCTCTTTTCGTATCTGGTTTGCAAAACGAGAAATTGGTCTAAATGTGATCTAAGAATTGGAATCATCGAAGAAGCCCAATTGCGAATGTCGACATCATTGGCATCTTTCGCAGCTTTTTCAAATTTGCTGATTGCAGTTTCGTGTCCACTAACCATCTCGTCTATATATTCTTTGTCAAATTTAGATACTTTAGTGTCCAATAATTTTTTGTTTACACTCATGCCATCATCGGTAAGAGTGGCTGGAAGGGTGACTTGTTTTTGTGCGGCTAATCCTTTTAAATCATCCAATGCTTTTGTGTGTTCTGTTTCCATCATTTTACCTAACTTTTTAATTTCAGCAGTTGTTCCACGTGTTTGTGCTAGCTGTCCTAATTGAATTTCTTCTAAGTTTATTTCAGCAGCATTTACTAAAAATTCGGCATCATCTTTTTTTGCATTGTCGAATTTTGCATCGTTGTGGGTTTCGGCAACATCCTTTGAGTCTTCGTGTCTTGAATTGTTGCATGATGATAACGTTAAAATTGTGAGTGTGCCCAAAGCAAAAGCGATGAGAACACTTGATTTTAGAAATTGATTTTTCATTTGTGTTTATTTTAAGTGAATAAAAAATTGATACGGCAAAGTTACCATCACTAAAAACAAAGTGTATTACATAAATTTAGGGAAATGTTACATAATCCCATGGTGGGAATTAATCTCTATGAAGGCTTCAGTGAAATTTCCATTCAAAATTGTGTCAGATAAGGAACATAAATAAAAAGATCTAATTGTATGTCCCGCAGGATTAACTAGTTCTAAGATAAAACAAATTCTCAAAATGTATGTTTATCCTATAATTGTTTTAAAATAGTTGGTACTACTACCTTTTGTGTGGAAAAAAAAGTTCAAATTTATATGTAATAATTTAGCAAATACATTTTTAGAATTCCCATATAGTCATGAGATTCCTCACTTCACTACGTTACGTTACCAATGACAGAATTATATAACTGCCTCATAAATTAACGATTATGGATTTTTGGCAAAGTCTCGGCGTGAAACCCTGGAATAGTCTTTTCTTCAAGGTTTGACTAACCTTAATCTTTGATTTAGAAAATTAAAAAACCTTCTGAGTAAAATGGTTTTTTTGTATTAAAAAGACCAGTATGCTATCTTGACCGACCTTGTCAAAAAAGCGTTAAGAAAAAGAGGTGATTTTACGGCCTGCCCTCGAATATCAATTATAATTATAATGTGATTTAGAAACTTTATATTCGGGGATTAGCGAGGCGGGTGCGTTGAAGTAAATAGATCCAAGTCGGAAACATCCGTTATGTGAATTAAATTACCTTCGTAAATTTTATAGCTTGTCTCGCGCCGGAAAATTATCTCTTTTTTAGCTTTTTTGGCGAGGTCTTGTCCCGATAGCTATCGGGATTTTGGTTACTGGAGTTTATCCCGCAAGGCGGGATATCAAGACAAAAGTGACACTAAAAAAGAAAAATCTTCGAAGTAGTTTTATTCTCTGTATTGAAAAAAATCCACATCCTGAGTATTCTATTTTACAAAAGATCGGTGAATTTCCAACTGTCATCAACCCTTTATTTCCAAAATTTTTTGGATGAAGTCTCGGAATGACAGACTTTTACGTAATATAAAGGAAGGATGGGGGCTTTCTGGCGGTGAAACCGCCAGAAAGCCCCCATCCTTCTCCAAAACAAGCGAACCAACTGTCATTCCGATTCGCCACAGGCGAAGAGGAATCTCATTTTTTTTTGAACAACAGAATATTAAAATTTGGTAATGGCATAGACCTACATTAAATCATTTAAATACAAAATAATATGAAAAATTTATATACAATTGCTTTTCTTATTTTGACTTCTGTAAGTTTAAAAGCGCAATTTGGACCGCCGCGGCTTATCAGTTTACCGACCGACACGTTAACAGCAAAACAAGTTATCCGAACTGCAAATGTTGACGGCGATGGAAACTTAGACATTTTTGTAAGTGGCAAATTCAATAATGCGGTTAGATATTTTCACAATTTGGGTAATTTTACCTTCGATCCACCCGTAATTTTACCTGGTTCTTGGTTAGAACTTCAGACCATTGAAACTGCCGACCTAAATAGTGATGGTAAGCCCGACTTGGTATCGCTTGATGTATGGGCAGATAAGCTTTTTTGGCATCCAAATATAAACGGAGCTTTTCCGCAACAGATATTGATTACAGACAATCTCGTCGTCCAATTTAGCCAAATCCTTTGCCACGATTTCAACGGAGATGGTCATATTGATATTGTGTTGTTAAACCATACTAACGCAATCCTTATTCTGAATGATGGTGCTGGAAATTTTTCTCCACAACAAAAAATTATCGCTCCAGAAGACGAGACCGAGTTCTATGACAATGTGGCGGGTGATTTTAACAACGATGGGTTTATTGACCTAGCAATTACTTCTAGTGGTTTTTCTATTTTTCTTAATGACGGAACTGGAAATTTCACCAAAACACCTGGGGGCGGTATTGCAATTTCGTTTCTGCTCGAAAGCGCCGATTACAACAACGACGGCCTCGATGATATCTTAATGAAGGGATCACATACACTTGTTCACTATCAAATTTCCCCAACTGGATTTTCGATAGGGGGTGCATTTTCGCCAAATAACGAGAATTATCAAACTTTATTTTCTTCAGATTTGGACAACGATGGAGATTTGGATGTGCTTTCTGAAGACAACCAGACCAACGCTTTCTTTTGGTACGAAAATGTAGCTGGAGGAAGTTCCTGGATTCGGCATACGATATCAACTGGTTTTAACTTTTCGTCTATTTATGGTGTCCGTGCAGCTGACCTCGACGGCGATGGCGACAACGATCTAATCCGCACTTCGAGCAACGGAGACGTTGCAATATATGAAAATCAGTTAGTGCTAAAAATTGCGGATGTTGAAAAAAAGAGTTATACCATATTTTCAAATCCAGTATCAGATTTTCTGAATATTAAAGCAAACAAAAATAGCTCTTTTGACCTCATAATATATGATATGTTAGGCAAAATTATTTTGACAAAAAACAATGTAACATCCAATTCAAAAGTTGATATTTCTACTGTTAAATCGGGTAATTATTTCGTGAAAATTACAGATAAAAAAAGAGTTGAAACTAAGAAAATAGTAATTGGAAACTTTTAATTGTTTTAATTCGCTGGCAATAAGAAAGTGAATGTCGCCCCAACTCTGGGTTCTCCTTTGGCTGAAATAATTCCACGATGAACTTGAATGATTTTCTTACAAATGGACAATCCTATTCCTGTTCCTTCAAAATCCGTTTTGCCATGTAAGCGCTGAAAAACTTCAAAAATTTTGTCTTCATATTGTTGCTCAAACCCAATGCCGTTATCGCTAATTGTCAGTTTCCAATAGAATCCGTTAGCGATTTCTTGTCCATCAGTTTCGTGGATAGTTATTTTCTCAGCAGTTATTTTTATCAGAGAATCCATGTCCTGTTTAGCATATTTAATAGAGTTGCCAATTAGATTTAAAAACAATTGGTGCATTTGTATTGGTATCGCATTTACTGTGGGCAATTTTTGTGATTCAATCACGACATTTTTCATCAGTATGGACTCATTAAGTGTAATTTTTACCTCATTTAAAATCTGATTCAAATCAGTTTCTTCAAAAACCAAATCGGCAGAATTGGTCCGCGAATAACTAAGAATAGACGTAATTAAAATTTGCATTCTGCTTGCTGCTCCATTAATCCGTTTGAAATAATCTTTCGCAGTATCAGACAAATATTCTCCTTCTTCGTTAATAATACGTTTTGAAAAACCCTGAATTTTCCTCAACGGTTCTTGCAAATCGTGGCTTGCTACGTAATTGAAAGAAGCAAGTTCTGCGTTGGCGTTTTCCAGCTCAATATTTTTGGCTTTCAACTCTTTGGAAGCTACTATATCGTTGGTAATGTCCTGCACCGTGCCAATGAAAAAACGATTTCCCCCTTCGATAAAGAAGTTGCCGCTTGAATGGAAGTATTTAATTGTTCCAGTTTTGCTTATAATTCGATAAGGAGATTCAACCAAGGTCTCTTTTTCAATGGTTTGCTCTTGTTTTTTAATTACCTCTTGCAAATCGTCTGGATGTATAAATGATAAAAACTTTTCAATGGAAGGAGTAAATTCTTGCGGTTCACAATCCAATAAACGGAATAAGTTATTAGAATAAGCTAATTCATTGGTTGTTATATTCCATTTGTAGCTTCCCAATGTGGCAATCTTCTCCGCAATTTCAAATGTTCTGTTTTGTAATTGTAGTTGATAATTTGATGCTTCAATTTCTTTTTGTTTCAAAATCATATTGGTCACATCATTTGCGATGGCAAGGGCTGCATAAATATTTCCATTGTTGTCCCTTAAAGGAGTTAGGTAGTTTTCGATATATCGCCTAGTAACCGACGAAGGATGTGCTGGGTTGCGAATGGTCTCTCCGTTAAAAACATATTGCAAATCTATTTCAGCTTTGGTGCCCTGCGCTTGAGGAAATAATTCCAAGAATTTTTCACCTAATACATCTTCCCGTTTTTTCCCAATTAGAATTTCTGCCGATTTATTTAAAGAAAGAAGTGTAAAATCTGTTGCAAATACGGCAATATATTCTTTGCTGGTTTCTAATATTGTTTCAACAAAGTTTTTCCGTTCTTGTAATTCAGCAGTCCGCTCTTTTACCTTTTTTTCTAATTCTTCGGTAAAACTTCTTTGTTCCGTAATATCGGTATTGGTTCCTATCCAACCTGTAATAAATCCTTCGTTGTTTTTCTGAGCAATGCCTTGCGATATATGCCATCGGTATTCGCCACTATGATGACGGACTCGTTTTTCAAAGGTAAAATCTTTTCCGGTTTTGAGAATTTCTTTCCATAAGACGTTTTCTCTTTCAAGGTCGTCAGGATAAATAACTTTATGCCATCCTTCCCCTTCTAACTCCTCAAAAGTTGAGCCTGTGTAATCGAGAAAGAATTGATTGAAGAAGTTTTTTCTTCCATCTGCAGTGGCCGTCCACATCATGTGAGGTATGTTTTCAGAAAGTGTTCTGAAACGCTTTTCACTGGCTTCAATTTTTTGATTGGCTTCTTGCAAGAGTTTATGGCTTTCAGTAACTGTGATGCGTTCATGGGTTTCTTTTTGTAATCGGAAAAAGAAAAATGAGATTACAATGATGGACAATAACGAAAGTGCCAATAAGAAAATGGGCGTAATAGAGGCAGTGCGGTCTTTATAATGGGTGCGTTCGGTGATTAGTTTGTCTTCAGTTTCTAACATAAGTAAGATTTGAGATCTTACTTCATCCATTTTGTTTTTGCCAATTTTCAAAGCTTCAATTGCCAGTGCACTGTGATAAATGTTTTCTAAAAGTGTAGCATTAAAATCCAGAATAGCATACCTTTCAAACACCATAGTTTTTAGCCTCTCTAAATTCTTTTGCTGTTGTGGGTTATTACTTATCAAGGATGCAAGTGTGTCTAACACACAAGTGCTGTCTTTGCCTTCCCTAGAAAATGATTTTAGATAGGCAGAATCACCTGTGAGCAAATATCCGCGCTGTTCAATCTCTGCATCTTTAAGGTTAGAAAGTATTTTCTCGATGGTGGTTTTTACCCTGCTAATGCGCATCAGACCTTCCACAGATTCATTATACTGCAAAATTTTATTGTAAGAGATGAATGCAACCACAATCAATATTCCGGTGAGAAGTATAAAAAACAGAGTAGAATTACTTTTGGAAAGTTGTTTCATGCGCTTATAGTACTAGAGATTGAGTAAAAAATTTTCTTTGTTAAATCCCGAAGTGTGATATTGCCAATTTATATTAATTACTTTATCTAAAATGGTTTTTAAATCTTCGAAATCGTTCGGTTTTCGAATGTAAATATTGGCTCCTTTTACAAAAGTTTCTTCAATGTCGTTTTCCGATGCAGAAGTAGAATAGATGGCAATACAAAGGTCTTTGAGTTTGTGGTTGTCTCTAATTTCTTTCAAACACTCCATTCCGCCTTTGCGAGGCATGTTTAAATCGAGGAAAAGAAGATTTGGTAGACGAGTGTCTAAATTGTTGAGGTAGTCCATTAATTCTACGCCATCGTTTACCATATTGACCACTGTTTTTACTTTTACTTCTTCAATGGCATCTTTAAAAAACAGACGGTCGTCATCATCATCATCTGCCAGAAGTACGTAAAGGTCATCGTGTTTCATTTTTTTTGATTTTGTGTTTATTTATTGTTCAGAAGTAAAATTATTTTCTTTTCTTTTTTTTATAATTCGCTGAAAAACGGTGGGTGTTAATCCCGTAATTTTTTTAAAATCATTCGATAAGTGGGCTACACTGCTGAAATTTAAGTCCCAAGCTATTTCGGTAAGTGTTTTTTCCCCTTCAACGATTTCTTGTTTTGCTCTTTCTATTTTTTGAAGGTTAATGTAGTTTTGAATAGATGTAAAAGTTACCTCCGAAAAAATAGTTGCAATATAGTTGTAGCTTTTATTTAATTTTTCGGCCAAATATACCGAAGTTTTCAACGTTGTATTCGCCTCTCCCATGTATACCATTTCCACAATGAGGTCTTTGACTCTTTGAGCAAAAACATTTTTTGGATCGTCAATTATTTCAATTGCGTATTTGTTTAGGTTAGTTTCTAGCTCTTTATACTTTTCGGGCGAAATACTTTCTTTTATCTCTACTTCTCCTATTCCCGTAATGGTATAAGGCAGTTGTAACTTGTCCAATTGCTCCTGCAAAATAATTTTACAGGAAATATGTATGTCGTATTTAACGTGTAGTTTCATCGTTTTGCAATACTGTTAATTTTTATTTTTCCCCTTAGTATAAACCCTGCTTCAAAGAAATAGTTCAAAGTCAACATCACTAGCACACATTTCATTAATACAGATTAAAATGGGTGCTATTGTTTGTTTTCTTGTTCTGCTAGCTTCACCTATTTATCTCAAAATCTGCGCAGTATTGCCAAATAGTCACACATCGTTATATTTCGCAAGGTTATAAGTACAATCTTGCAGTGTTACAATGCAATATTATAACTTTATTTTCAAACAACAAAAAGTTCGATTAATTTTTTTTTCGATAATTTTTAATCTTATTGGAAAACTGTCTTTTAGTGATTCCAAAGAGTAAATTTTATCTTTAGAGATTTTATAGCCTTTCGCCACTCCAAAGGCTGTAGGCTGTTCCTTTATAAACTTTGGACTTTATGGACTTTCTATCCCGAAAAATAAAAAATCTATGATTTTTGTCATTTTTCGAGGATGCTCGAATTATCAAAAAATCAAAGATTTTTATAATTCGGCACTTTACAGACTTTCGCCTCTTCTCCTATGTCGGTGCTCTGCACCTTAGATTTTCAATAAATATCTTTTGGTATAGGCGCTTAGAGCGCATTCTAAAACCCCCTTTATTATTGACTATTTAATATTTTGCACCATCTTTTTGAGGGTTACATTGAATATTGTCCCCATATATCCCCTCCGGTTGTATCTAAAATGAAATTCATCAAGATATCCCTGTAAGTGTTCTTTACTGCAATGGTGGTGTATTCCCCTTAGCCATCCTTGTATGTTCATTATATGCAGATGAAGCTCTTTGAAATTTGAACCTTTTTTTGAAGGTACTTGCGTAAGGAAAGGATAATCCTTTTTTAATGGCAAATAACCTCTCCATTTATCAGTGACGATATGTGCTTCTTTACTAATATAATCTTCAAAAAATGGACGAAATTCTTTTGAAGATGCACTTTCTATTATTCGTGCAT
>JBBRGJ010000039.1:0-25687 GCA_038240835.1 Bacteroidales bacterium
GTTTGTATGTGATTTAATCAAATCGGCTAAATCGTCTATTGTGCTCATTGATAATTACATAGACGAAAGTGTATTGATGTTGCTTTCAAAAAGAGAAATATCCGTAACTGCAACTATTTTTACTAAAAGCATCTCCAAGCAACTCGAACTTGACTTAAAAAAACACAACCAACAGTACGCTGAAATAAGCTTCAAGACCTTTGCCAAGGCGCACGATCGCTTTTTAATTGTCGACCAAAAGACGGTTTATCATATTGGTGCTTCGTTAAAAGATTTGGGTAAAAAATTGTTTGCATTTTCAAAAATGGAACTCGATGCCTCCTACTTATTAAACAAAATTGATGAGAAGTGAGAAGATAAATAAAAAAAATGTAATTTTGCTTTATAGAAATTGAAAAAACAAATCCATGTTTAGAATTTATTACAAGCCAACTATATTTTTGCTTTTATTTGTTAGCTTTTGGAGCTGCAAAAGCATCAAAGTAGATCGTCCTCGCGAGGAGTATCTGCCGTTGGCCTATACGCCTGTTGCGTCCACCTTTAATCTGCCGATTGAAATAGATTTGAAAAAGGTGGAAAAAGCGGTAAATGACAAATTCAAAGGGTTGTTATACGAAGACAACAACTTACAGGACGACAACTTACAGCTGAAACTTTGGAAAAGTCAGGATTTTGTTTTTAACGCAAAAGGGAGTCAATTGATTTATCGAATTCCCGTTAAAATTTGGTCGAAATTTGGATGGAAAATTGAAAAATTTGGCTTCTCCATTTCCGATTATTATGACGTAACGGGAGAAATTGCCCTCAGATATAAATCCACGTTGTCCATCAATCCCGATTGGAAGATAATAACAACCACCTCTTCGGATGGTTACGATTGGATTACGAAACCAACGCTTTCGATTGGCGGAGTAACTATTCCTGCGACGAGCATTGCCAATATTGCTTTAAAATCGTGTTCGAGTCTGATAAACAAACAGATAGACAAAGCCATAACCGAAACTGTCAACATTAAAAAAGAGATTGATAAAGTTTGGATTTCTATTCAGGAGCCAATGCTTGTAAATCAGGACTACAATGTTTGGCTAAGAATAACTCCTCAAGAGCTGTTTACAGCGCCATTAACCACCCAACAAAACAACATCAAACTTAATATTGGGGCAAAAGCAGCCATAGAGTCTTTTATTGGGTACAAACCAGACAAACCGATACTCAGAGCGCTTCCGAGTTTGGGATTTGTTCAAAAAACGGACGATTCATTTGTGTTGAATTTTAGTTCGGACATTACCTTTACCCAAATTAGTGAAATCGCTCGTAAAGAGTTGATCGGGAAAGAGTTTGTTCAAGGAAAACGAAAAATAAAGGTTGATAAGTTCGATGTTTATGGCAGTGATGGGAAAATGATGTTTATGACCGAAATTTCGGGTTCAACCAAGGGAATAATCTATTTTACAGGAACTCCAATTTACAATAAAGACTCAAACACCATCGAGATGAAAGACATTGATTTTGAGATGAACACTCGAAATGCGTTGATAAAAACTGCAAATTGGTTGCTGCACGGCACGTTTTTGAGAATGATAGAACCTTATCTAAAATTTCCCATTGGAGATCAGGTGAAATCGATGAGAGAGACCGTAAACAAGGAACTGGAAAACTATAAAGTCACCGATGGTGTGTTTTTGAATGGGAATGTGAATGAAATTTCCATCACCTCGTTTGGATTGGTGCCCGGTGCTTTAAAGGTAATAGGTTCCGTGACAGGAAAACTTCAAATGAAAATAAGTGATTTGAAGTTGTAATCCATTATTATTAAAAAAGCCTTGTTAGATTTTTCCAACAAGGCTTTTTTACGTAAACATTGTTTCTATTGCATTCCAGAAGTGGTTGTTTCTGGTGCAATTTTTTTGATTAATCCTTGAAGCACATTGCCTGGTCCTAATTCTACAAAATCGATTCCGCCATCGGCCACCATGTTTTGAACCGTTTGGGTCCAACGCACGGGCGAGGTAAGTTGAGCGATTAAGTTTTGTTTTATCTCTTCTGGAGTAGAACTTGGTTTAGCGTTTACATTTTGATAAATTGGGCAAATTGGAGTATTGAAAGGAGTCGTATTAATTGCTTCTGCTAATTCAACACGAGCAGGTTCCATCAATGGAGAGTGAAATGCGCCACCCACTTTTAAGGGCAATGCACGTTTTGCACCAGCAGCTTTCATCTTTTCACAAGCCTCTTCGATGCCAGCCATTGAACCCGAAATAACCAATTGTCCGGGAGTATTGTAATTTGCAGGAACCACCACTTCGGTAATTTCGTTGCAAATAGCTTCTACTTTGTCGTCGTCCAATCCTAAAATAGCCGCCATGGTTGAAGGTTCAATTTCGCAAGCTTTTTGCATTGCCAAAGCACGTTTGTAGACTAATTTCAACCCATCTTCAAAAGAGAGCGCATTGGAAGCCACAAGTGCAGAAAACTCACCCAATGAGTGACCCGCAACCATTTCCGGTTTAAAATCGGCACCCAATGATTTTGCTAACAACACCGAGTGCAAAAAGATAGCAGGTTGAGTAACCCGAGTTTGACGAAGATCTTCATCCGTTCCGGCAAACATCAAGTCGGTAATGCGAAAACCTAAGATGTCATTTGCTTTTTCAAAAAGTTCTTTGGCAATAGGATTGGTGTCATATAACTCTTTTCCCATTCCAACAAATTGGGCACCTTGCCCAGGAAATACGTATGCTTTCATATTGTAATCTTCTATTTATGTTTAGTTCAAAAATCAAATTAATTCCAAGTTTTTTTAACCGCTAAGAAAGTAACGGAGTGACCGCAAAGCGACGATGCGCAAGCGAGTCCAAGAGCTTCGCTCCTCTCATCACTGACCCTCTTCTTCTAACGAGTTTTGCTCTGTTCACGATCACACTGTTCACTGTATTCCTCTATCTTCGGTTGCCAAACAATCTCAATAAAAATAGGAACATATTGATAAAGTCAAGATACAGACTTAATGCGCCCATGAGCATCATTTTTTTGGTAGATTCTTGTTTTAAATCTGCTCCTTCGCCCATATTTTTGATTCTTTGCATGTCAAATGCTGTAAGTCCAGTAAAAATAAGCACACCAGCAATATCAATAATGTAAGCCAATCCGCTGCTTTGCATAAACACATTTGCCACCATGGCAATCACTAAACCAATAAGAAACATGTATAAAATTGATCCGAATTTGGATAAATCCATTTTTGTGGTATAACCCAGAAAAGCCATCGTGCCGAACATAGCAGAAGTAACCACAAATGTTTTCACAACGGACTCACCCGTAAATGCCAACAATATAAAGCTCAAACTAATCCCAGTAACAAGAGAATAAACCACATAAATAGCCGACATGGCTGGAAATGAAAGTTTATTGATTCCAAAACTCAATAAAAAGACTAAAGCAAGAGGTGCAAACATCACCACATATCCAAGGCCTGAAAAGCCAGTTTCACCAATTAACATTCCCATTAATTGCGCATTGGTGGAAAATAAGTAAGCGGCCAAAGAAGTAATTAATAGGGCCAAAAACATCCAAGCAAAAACTCCAGCTACGAATGTACGTGAAGACGAAACTACTTGTTCTCCACCACTACTATGCATATAAAATTGTTCTCTGTTTTCCATTTTAATCGTTTTAAATTTGTACAAAATTAATGGTTTTTTGTGGATGTTGTATGATTTTTTGTGCTTTAACTATTTTTAAGTCTTAAATCCGTAAGAAAAATTGCATTGTGATACCGTATGTGAATATGCTTTAGTTCAATCAGGATAAATCAAATTCAATAAACCATATTACGCATCGAGCATTAAGCCCCGTAAACGAGGGCATGCCATACTAAATTTCAAATTATTCTTTGGATTAATTTGAAATAAGAGTTGGTATAACCTGATAGTTATTGCGCTTATCGAAGGGCTGAAAAGTGCTTCTTAATCGAATACTTCTACCCCGCTAATTCGTGGCAGGCTAACTATCAATGACAGAATTAAAAACTTCTTCTGATTTTTCTACTTTTCTGGTCGTACTGAGCCTGAAGAAAGGACTACATTGACAAACCCTTCGACAAGCTCAAGGTGGCTTGAGTTTAAAACAATTCATGACCATTGAGAAATAGGAATAGTAAGAATTAGCAAAGAAAAAGTGAACGATTTGAATATTTATAAAGCAGTTTGAACAATGGAGCGTTGATAAAACATTCGTGAACTAGTAATTCCTCAACCGAAAAAGTATTAGTTTTATCGAGTAAAGTTATATCTGCATCTATTATTTAACATCAATACTTATTCAACATGTTTAGAATCAATAAATTATCCTTTTACGCCATTGTGTTTTTCGCACTTATTTCCGCCGGCTGTGTTTCAATGGAAAAATACAAAGAGTTAGAAAACAAACGAAAAGACTGTGAATCTGAATCAAGCAAAATTAAAACTGACAATATCGACCTCCGAAACAAGGTAACCGAATACACTTCGCAAATCGATCAACTGAAACGACAAGTAAGTGCGCTAAAGCAAGACACGCTGACGATGGGAGGGTTGGTTCGATCGATGACTGAGGGATATACTCAAATGAAAAATTCTTACGACGAGATGCTTCTTTCTAATGAGAAATTATCTTCAGGAAACAAAGATGAGATTCAAAAAATTCTTACAAATGTGCAAAAGCTCCAAGAAGATTTGCAGAAGAGAGAAGATCAATTAAAGATTTTGGAAGCAGATTTGGCAAAAAGAAAAGCTGATTTTGACATAATAAACAACGAACTTTCCAAAAAAGAGGCTAAATTAATTGAACTTCAATCGATATTAGATCAAAAAGATGCCGCGGTGGAAGCTTTAAAAACGAAAGTGGCAAACGCACTTTTAGGATTTCAAAATAATGGACTGAATGTGTATCAAAAAAATGGAAAAGTATACGTTTCCATGGATGAAAAACTATTGTTTGCTAGTGGTAGTTTCCAAATAGATCCTCGTGTAGAGTCTGCGCTAAAAGAGCTTGGAAGAATTTTAGAACAAGATCCAGACATCAATATTATGATTGAAGGTCATACCGATGATGTGACATACAACGGTGCAGGTCAGATAAAAGACAACTGGGATTTAAGTGTAATGCGTGCAACGTCTGTATTGAAAACACTCTTGAAAAGTGGTAAAATTGAGCCTAAAAGACTTACTGCTTCAGGCAAAGGTGAATTTTTACCCTTAGATGGTGCAAAAACCAAAGAGGCAAGATCTAAAAACAGAAGAACGGAGATTATCTTAACTCCTAAATTAGACGAGCTATTTAAAATTTTAGAATAATCCGATGAAAAAATTAATCTTTTCCATTTTTGTAGTCATTGCCATTGTCAGTTGTTCATCCCCCGAAAAAAAGTTGGAGAAAAAGCTGATGATTCCAATCAAAAGCTACATGGAAGCCAATAAAGGAAAACAAGATGTGATTGACAGCATCGTGATTATGGACATCGACACGCTTACTCCTGCCACTTATCTCTTTTTGTATCAACAGTCGTTGCTCAACAAGGCCGATGCTCTTGGACTACAGTTAAGAGATTTTCCAGAAGATGATAAATCTGAAGAGTATCAATATGTGGTTTTGCAAAACATAAAAACATTGAATAAAATAGACAGTTGCAACATCGCATTAGCAAGTCCAACGCTCGAAAAAAGCGTCGTTTGGGGCCATTTTGTGATTACAAAAATCTATGTAAAACATCCCGACAATATGCCTGAGGTCTTGGATATTGGGTTTCCAATAACCATCGACAACAAGGTCTATGAGATGGATTTGTAAAAATACTTTTTTTCAACAATCTGTTCGTTAACTACTTTTTTTCAGATCTGTTAGCATAAACATCACACACAACCAATGCGACATTACCATATTCCAATATTTATTCCCGATTATGGTTGTCCATTTCGATGCATATTTTGCAATCAACAATCGATAACTTCCACCCATTCTCTTCCTTCTACAGGCGAAATACAAGCGCTTGTGGAGGATTGGCTCACGACTATTTCGCGAGAAGATTCGGTGGTAGAAGTTGCTTTTTTTGGTGGAAATTTTACGGGAATTCCAGTACAAGCGCAACTTCTATATTTAGAGGCAGTAGCACCGTTTGTAAAATCTGGAAAAGTAGATGGGATAAGGATTTCAACGCGTCCGGATGCAATTTCGGAAGAGATATTGGTCCGCCTCAAATCATTTGGGGTAAAAAGCATCGAATTGGGTGCTCAATCGCTCAACGACAGTGTTTTAACCGCAGTACAACGTGGACATTCGGTGGCTGATATTGTAAATGCATCGATACTGATTCGCAGACATGGATTTTCGTTAGGATTGCAAATGATGATTGGATTGCCAAAAGACGATGCGACAACAGCTCTGCAAACTGCTCAACAAATCATTGATTTAGGGGCAAGTGAAACTCGAATTTATCCACTTCTTGTCATCAAAGAGACGCATTTAGAAATACTTTATCAAGAAGGAAAATATACGCCACTTTCGTTGGAAGAAGCAGTAGAACTGACTGTCCCAATCTATGAATTATTTCTAAAGAACGATGTAAAAATCCTGAAAGTAGGACTTCACCCAACCGATGGATTTAACTCTGGCGAAGATTTAGTTGCGGGACCCTATCATCCCAATTTTAGAGAGTTGGTATTGAGTAAAATTTGGGAATATCGATTCAATTCTATTCACCCCCATTCATCGATAACCATCCATGTAAACCCAGCAGATATCAATCACGCGGTAGGATTTGGAAGTGTAAACAAACAAATTTTATTGAAAAAGTTCACTCAGGTAGAGTTCGTATTAAGTGATTCCATCCCAAGAGACCAATTTTATGTTGATTATTTGTGATTATCGGTCGCCGGCTATAGCGGTGAAAAAGCTCACTCAGCAGGGGAATGTTGTGTTATTCAACAGTCGGCTCCTCACTCCTATGCCACTGCATGGACATTCTGATTTGTACCTCTGTCAAACACCCAACACTCTTATTTTGGCTCCAAATGTAGATTTAGAGATCTTAGCTAAAATTAAAGAAGAGAAAGTTCCATTTGTTTTTGGAAAAAATCCTGTAATACCTCAACATCCTGAAATTGCTCGCTACAATGCCGTCGTAACTAATAAAGTAACCATTTGTAATCCAAAAACGGTAGATCCAAAAATACTGGAGACAAGTCTGAAAAACGTAATAATAGATGTAAAACAAAGTTACAACAGGTGCAGTACTGTGGCCCTTTCTGACGATTTTTTTCTCACCTCAGATTCCAAAACACATCTTCAATTAATCCACAAAGGATTTGAAAGTATTCTAATTGATCCCAAAACCATCAAACTCGAAGGTTACTCTCATGGCTTATTTGGAGGTTGTGCAGGAGTTTGTAAATCATCCAACATGCTCTATGTGATGGGTTCGTTGAATTCGTTATCAAATTCCGAAGAAATAAAGACGTTGGTTGCAAAATCAAATCTATCGCTTTGCGAATTATCAAATGAAAATTTATTAGATGTTGGCGGTCTGTTTTTTCTTTAAAGAAACCTCGAAAAAAAAGGGGGAACAATGCCCCCCTTCTCTTTTAATTCATATTATTTTATTCATCACCAATTTGCAGAGAACCGAGAATTGACAAATGGCCGGTATAAATATGGTCTTTTCCTTTTAGATCGTAAATAACGATTCTGTAAGTAAATACACCTGTTATATCAAGTTTTCGATTTTTGATTCTACCATCCCAACCTTTTTCAAAGACAGAAGAGTTAAATACTATTTGTCCCCAACGATCATAAATATTCATTTCGTATCCACTTAAACTATATCCTTTTCCATAAGGTCTGAATACATCATTTTTGCCATCTCCATTGGGAGAAAACGTATTTGGAATAAAGATATTTAGATCGTCAATAATTTTAATTGGATGAGAAACAGAGTCCACACAACCAAAATCATCTACCACGTATAGCGTTGCATAAAGATCTCCCGATTCGGTGTATAAATGAGAAGGACCTTCTTCGATGCTCGTTTCTCCATCACCAAACGCCCATGAGTATGAAGTTGCACCAATGGATGTATTTTGGAATCTAACTAATGGATTGTTTGAAGTTACAATTCCTGGAACTGCTTCAAATAAAGCAATAGGGCCTGGAATGTTTTCGATGGTTATCAACAAAGTATCTGCACATTGGCCATCATTGGCAATTACTTGATAGTTGCCCGCAAGTAAATGTGTTGCATTAGCTGCAATTTGAAGAGGAGTTGTTCCCCAATCGTAAGTGTAAATTCCACTACCTCCAATTGCAGTCACCGATGCTTGTCCAATCCCTTGATTACAGTGATCCGGAACATTGCCAACCAAAGAGATAACTACTGGAGCAACTTGGGTAATTGTAATACTCGTTGCAGCAGTACAACCGTTTGCTCCTGTTACCGTTACGGAATAAGTTCCTGGTGTTGCAAAAGTGTTGGCATCTGTTGTTGGTGTTGCGCCACCACTCCAATGGTAAGCGTTTCCACCTGTTGCAGTTACACTTATGTTAGCATTCACACAGTTAAGCAATGTAAATCCAGTGTTATTGGTAATATTTGCTGAAGGAGGCGTGGTGTTTTGAGTAATTACAATGTTAGAAGTTGCAGTACAGCCATTGGTTCCAGTTACGGTAACAGTGTATGTGTTTGGTGTTGAGAAACTGTTGCCAGCGGTTGTAGGAGTTGCGCCACCGTTCCAAACATAAGTTCCACCGCCAGTAGCTGCCACGTTTATGGATGTAGTAGCGCAGGTTAATTCGTTGGTTCCTGTATTGTTTGTTATGTTAATTGAAGGTGCTGTTATGTTTTGAGTAATGGTAATGTTAGAAGTAGCTGTACAACCATTTGTTGTAGTAACTGTAACGGTGTATGAACCAGCCGCAGTAAAACTATTTGCCGCAGTTGTAACGCCACCACCCCAATTATACGTTCCACCACCTGTTGCAGTTACATTTATTGTAGGTGTGGTACAAGTTAAAATGGTAGCTCCCGTGTTGTTGGTAATACTAACAGTTGGAGCTGTAATACTTTGAGAAATTACAATGCTTGTGGATGCAGTACAGCCATTAGCGGCAGTAACAGTAACTGAGTACGTGCCTGGAGTGGTAAAACCATTAATAGCAGTTGCAGGAGTTGAACCCCCACTCCACGCGTAACTATTCCCAGTGCCAGCAGTAGCACTAATTGCAGTTGTAAGACAAGTCAATACAGTCGTTCCTGTATTATTACTGATAGAAACTGGAGGCGATGCAATATTTTGAGTTACGGTAATATTTGAGGTTGCAGTACAACCATTAGCTGCGGTAACAGTAACAATGTATGCGCCAGGAGTAGTAAAACTATTATTCGCCGTTGAAGGAGTTGCCCCACCGCTCCATGCATACGAAGTAGCTCCTGCAGGAGTAGCTGTAACACTGATGGATGTTGTAGTACAAGTTATAATATTACTTCCAGTATTGTTGGTAATTGCAACAGTTGGAGGAGTTGTGTTTTGTGTCAATACAATGTTCGTTGTTGCAGTACAACCATTGGCTGTCGTAACGGTAACGATGTACGTTCCGGGAGTAGTGAAACTATTGTTCGCCGTTCCAGGAGTTGCACCTCCACTCCATGCATACGAAGTAGCTCCCGCAGGAGTTGCTGTTACGCTGATGGTTGTATTTGTGCAAGTAAGAATCGAACTTCCTGTATTGTTAGTAATAGTTGGTGAAGGAGGTGTGATATTTTGAGACAAGGTAATATTCGAAGTTCCTGTGCAACCATTAGCCATGGTAACTGTAACCGAATATGTTCCAGGAGTGGTAAAACTATTATTGGCAGTTGTTGGTGTAGCGCCTCCGCTCCATGCATAAGAGGCAGCTCCTGCAGGAGTAGTCGTTACACTAATAGATGTAGTAGTACAAGTAAGTGAAGTCGTTCCAGTAATATTCGTAATAGAAACGTTTGGAGGAGCGACACTTTGAGATAATGTAATGCTGGATGTTGCAGTACAACCATTAGCCGCAGTTACTGTAACCGTATAAGTTCCAGGAGTGGTAAAGCTATTGTTCGCAGTTGTTGCACCATTGCTCCATGCATACGAAGCAGCTCCGGCAGGAGTGGCTGTAACACTGATAGACGTGGTTGTGCAGGTAAGTGCTGTTGTTCCGGTATTGTTAGTAATCCCGATTGTAGGTGGTGTGATATCTTGAGATAATGTAATACTCGAAGTTGCATTACAACCGTTTGCAGCAGTTACTGTGACCGTATAAGTTCCAGGAGTGGTAAAACTAGTATTTGCACTAGAAGAGCCATTGCTCCAGGAGTAAGAAGCAGCGCCCGCAGGAGTAGCCGTAACACTGATAGATGTTGTTGTACAAGTAAATGCAACTGTTCCTGTGTTATTGGTAATTGCCGTTGTTGGAGGTGTAATATCTTGAGATAACGTAATACTCGAAGTTGCAGTACAACCGTTTGCAGCAGTTACTGTAACCGTATAAGTTCCAGAAGTTGTAAAACTGTTATTGGCAGTTCCTGGTGTCGCGCCTCCGCTCCAAGCATACGAAGTAGCGCCAGCAGGAGTTGCTGTAACACTGATAGACGTAGTTGTACAAGTAAGTATAGCTGTTCCTGTATTATTGGTAATTCCAGTTGTTGGAGGTGTAATGTCTTGAGTTAATGTAATGCTTGAGGTTCCTGTACATCCGTTGGCCATGGTTACGGTAACGGTGTATGTTCCAGGAGTAGCAAAACTATTTACATCTGTAGCGGGCGTTGCGCCACTACTCCAAACATAAGTACTTCCACCAGCTGGGATTGCAGTTACGTTTATTGCGGTAAGTGCGCAAGTTAACTGAGTGGCGCCACCACTATTGTTGGTAATAGATGCAGTTATCACCAAAGCATCTTGACTAATGGTGATACTTTCGGTATCGGTACAACCGTTGGCACCGGTCACTGTAACTGTATATGTTCCAGCAGCGGTTATACTATTGTTCGCAGTTCCAGGAGTTGAACCACCGCTCCAACTATACGAGGCAGCACCAGCAGGCGTAGCGGTAACACTAATTGAAGTAAGCGCACAAGTAAGTTGAGTGGCTCCACCACTGTTATTGGTAATAGCTGCTAAAGGAGGTGTGATGTTTTGTGTCAATGTAATACTCGATGTTGCGGTACAACCGTTGGCACCGGTCACTGTAACTGTATATGTTCCAGCAGCGGTTATACTATTGTTCGCAGTTCCAGGAGTTGAACCACCGCTCCAACTATATGAGGCAGCACCAGCAGGCGTAGCGGTAACACTAATTGAAGTAAGCGCACAAGTAAGTTGAGTGACTCCACCACTGTTATTGGTAATAGCTGCTAAAGGAAGTGTTATGTTTTGAGTCAACGTAATACTCGAAGTTGCAGTACAACCGTTTGCAGCGGTAACTGTAACCGTATATGTTCCGGCAGCTGTTAAACTATTATTGGCAGTTGCTGGTGTAGAACCTCCACTCCAAGCATACGAAGTAGCGCCCGCAGGAGTAGCTGTAACACTGATGGCTGTGGTTGCACAAGTCAAAATCGTAGTTCCAGTATTGTTAGTAATTGCTACTACTGGCGGTGTGATATTTTGAGTCAACGTAATACTCGAAGTTGCAGTACAACCGTTTGCGGCGGTAACTGTAACCGTATATGTTCCAGCAGCTGTTAAACTATTATTGGCAGTTGCTGGTGTAGAACCTCCACTCCAAGCATACGAAGTAGCGCCCGCAGGAGTAGCTGTAACACTGATGGCTGTGGTTGCACAAGTCAAAATAGTAGTTCCAGTATTGTTAGTAATTGCCACTACTGGCGGTGTAATATTTTGAGTCAACGTAATACTCGAAGTTGCAGTACAACCGTTTGCGGCGGTAACTGTAACCGTATATGTTCCGGCAGTAGTCAAGCTATTATTCGCTGTTGCTGGTGTTGCTCCACCACTCCATGCATAAGTTCCACCACCAGTTGCTGTTACGCTTATGGCTGTGGTTGCACAAGTCAAAATAGTAGTTCCTGTATTATTGGTAATGGCCACCACTGGCGGTGTGATATTTTGAGTTAACGTGATACTCGAGGTTGCTGTACAACCATTAGCGGCAGTAACTGTAACCGTATATGTGCCAGCAGCTGTTAAACTATTATTGGCAGTTCCAGGGGTAGCACCTCCGCTCCATGCATACGAAGTAGCGCCCGCAGGAGTAGCTGTAACACTGATGGCTGTGGTTGCACAAGTCAAAATAGTAGTTCCAGTATTGTTGGTAATTGCTACTACTGGCGGTGTAATGTTTTGAGTCAACGTAATACTCGAAGTTGCAGTACAACCGTTTGCAGCGGTAACTGTAACCGTATATGTTCCTGCAGCGGTTAGACTGTTGTTTGCTGTTGCTGGTGTTGCTCCACCACTCCATGCATAAGTTCCACCACCAGTTGCTGTAACACTGATGGCTGTAGTTGCACAAGTCAAAATAGTAGTTCCTGTATTGTTAGTTATACCTACAGTTGGCGGTGTAATGTTTTGACTAATTACAATGCTAGCGGTTGAAGTGCATATTCCACCATTGGTTACGGTTACTGTATAAGTTCCTGGTGTAGTAAAACTATTTGCAGCGGTTGCTGGTGTAGCTCCTCCGCTCCATGCATAAGCACTTCCCGTTCCAGCAGTGGCGCTAATTGTAGTTAATGCACAAGTGAGTTGTGTTGCCCCACCACTATTGTTCGTAATAGTAGCCGTGGGATTAGCGGATACAACAACCGTAGTAGTAACTGGAGCACTAACACTTGCTCCTACCGTAATCACCAACGAGTATACCCCCGCACCAGCTAATGTTATGCTTGCTATAGAAGGGTTCATCGCTGTTGAATTAAATCCGTTAGGACCTGTCCAAGCATAAGTAGCACCTGTTACAGGAGTAGTTACAGTTAGTTGTAATGTTTGTCCCACACACAAAGGTCCATTGTTGGTAACTGGAGGTGCAACGATTGAACAATCTGTTCCACCAGTTCCAGTTGTTTGTGAAAATATAATATTCTGCGCAGTATTACTGAAATTGGTAAGCAAAAGCAGATAGTATTCTCCGACCACAGCATTTGGGATATAACACCACTCCTCGTAGGAAGAGTTAAAACTGCAATCAACCATATTTAAAGAGGGATAATCTATTGATGCTCCTGATGCATGATGACTCGTTGTGGAAGATCCTGTTAGTTGACCAGTACATGCTGCGTCAGTATCTGTAAAGGGACCCCAACAAGCAAAATCCACATCGTCAAGATTAGACCCTTGAATATGCATTTCAATAGGACCAGTTGTTCCTACTCTCAAAAAATACCATGAAGGATTAGGTGTACTTGATAAACAACCATAATTAGGTCCCACTTCTCCTGTTCCAGAACCCACACCTGCGGGAAAATTATAGGTAGTTCCTGTGCAAAATGGAGATGCTCCATTACATAAAGAACCTGCTGGTGGAGGGGGTGGCGTACCGATACAAAGATTAAAGGTGGAAGTTTGAGCCCCCGAAGTATAAGTATATACTCTTATATAATAAGTCTGTCCAACAATAAATCCATTAATTAATTGTGAATCTGCATCACTACATATAATATTTACTAACGAACCACAAGATCCTTTATAAACGGCAAAATACATATCAGTGGTAGAACCTGCAATATTTAACAGCGACACCGAATGAAACGTACTTGTTGCCACAAACTTAAACCACACGTCATCGTCAGAAGTGCCATAACAGGAGTTTGATTGAGAAGATGCTGAAGCACAAGCTACCGTCCCTGGAGTAACTGTAGTACAAGTAGTGGTTGGATTTACGGTTAGCAATGTTGCATTAGCACATTCATCATTTATTGGAGCAGAGCTATTATATTGCATGGATGATGAATTTGCAGAAAGTCCACTACTTGTACAAGTAACAACTCTACGGTAATAAAGGCCATAAACGGATGGAGTATAAGTCTCTCCAGTAGCGCCTGATATCAGTGTCCAAGCACCTGTGGATGTTGGACCCGAATACCACTGATAGGTAAGCCCGGACGCCGTGGTAGAACCTGTTACAGAGATGGCTCCAACATTTCCACAAGTTCCAGAAGTAGAAGCGGTGAGTGATCCTCCCACTGGAAGTCCCGAACAAGGCGGTGCTGCAGTAATGTTAATAATATAATCTTCTGTTTCGCCCCAGGTATAGGTTCCACATGGAGTTGATGTTGCAGATTCCACACAAACAACACGCATTAATGTATTGCCCGTTAATGCAGATAGTGGAACTGTAATATTTACAGTTGTAGTATTTGGAAGAGTGGGATTTGCGTATGCAAAAACAGTAAACGATTCCCCTGCATCAACTAAATCTCCATCATGATTAAAATCAATGTACACATCAACTCGATGACTGTATGCCGTTCCTCCAACAATGACAGAAAATGATGTTGTAGATCCTTGCATCACAGATGGGATGGGCACAGTGGATCCTCTCCAGTCGCTGTACATTCCTGCTGTTCCTATTGCAGTGCCTTGTGTACCAGTTAAAGAAACTGTAGCTGAAGTATTATTAATTGTGCCAAATGCAACTTTTGTAATGTCCATATCACTTGTGCTCGTAGCTGCTGATATGCAATAGCAAGTAGTTGGAGCATTTAAAGCGACTGATGCCACACTTGAAGTATTAGTGGCACCACCATTTGAGCAGGTTGTAACACATCTATAATAGGTTACGGCTGTAGGATTAACCGTGTAAGGGTTAGCGGTTGCTCCGCTTATATTTGTATAAGGTCCTGCAAGCACTGTGGCAGATTGCCACTGATAAGAAATTCCACAGCCCGTGGAAGCACCAGTTAAAGTAAGCGAAGTAGGAGTTCCACTACATACAGTTGCTGGAGATGCCGTTGCAGTTCCTGCCGATGGCATGCCCGAACATGCAGTAGCTGGTGTCCAGCTATAAACCTGATTATTAGCCGGTTTAGTAGACAATGTAGTTGTTTCTGTTGAAGAACTTGCAGTAGGAGATGCTCCAACTCCATTTAATGATAAATAATCACCACTATTGGGACCACTGAGCCCTATTGAAGCGGAGCCCGAACTAACAGCTGTTGCCCCTTGTTTGTAAATAAATTCAATTTTGTTTGTTGTTTCATATAGTTTTGCTTGGAAAGAAATAACATCTCCACTTGCTGAATAATACCATTCCATTTTTGACCACTGTACGGTAAAAATTCTATTTGGAGAAGCGCCTGTTGTAGTATATGTAACAGCACCACCTGTAAAGACTTGCAAGTCATCCCATAATGGAGCAACCACATTCCCTATCGTATTACTAGCTAGTTCGTTGTAGGCTGATGAACTTGTAGTGGAATTGAAACTTAACCAGCCGTTACTCGAAACGGACACCGTTGTAAAATTATTACAACTATAATTAAACGTAAATCCAATGGGAATGCTTGCAACACAAGCATCATCGACGGTTGCGGCATGAATTGTTGTACCCGCAATAGCTGTATATGTTCCACTATTGGCTGCAAATGTATAGCCCGAAGCTACTGTTTGTGCTTTTAATGTAGCTCCACTTAACAAAATGAACATTAATCCAGTTATAAAGAACCGATTAGCATAATTAGTAATACTTTTCATAAAAATCCCTTTTTTTATCTTTATTAAATGCAAAGTTCTAAACGAACTAATTCCCCAATTTTACCGATATTATCAGTTGTCGCTAGAACTACATGTCTAAGCATAGACAATTAAAAAAACAGAAAAGACGTCTCTTGAAAAATTTTAATTTGTAATATTTTGTTATTTTTTACGACACTACTAAATCATTATAGATTGATTTTTTATTTGTCTTTGCTTTTCAGGGACTTAAAACACAACCAATAATCTAAATTCACTAAATATTATGAAAACAATGTTTAATTATATAAATAATACCCCCTTAGATGTAGTTTTTATTCCTAAAAACTGACGTCTTTAAATTCTATTTACTCTAATTTATCAATAAATTTTTAATATTTTCACTCCTTTTATAGCTATAACATGAGCTTATGAGTAGAACATGTTTATCTCGGTTCTACTACCATCTGAGAGGGAAAGAGCACAAATATCAAATTGAAATTTCAAAATTGTCATTCTGAGACTTTATCCGAATTTTTTGGGAATATAGAGTTGATGACAGTTGGAAAATTTACCAATCTTTTAAGAGCGAGAATAAACAGTTTTTCATATTTTTTTAATACGGCAAACAACATTACTTCGAAAAATTTTCTTTTTGATTAATACTTTTGCCTTGATGTCACGCCTTGCGTGATAAACTCCAGTAATTCTTTTTAAGTCCCGTATGGGACGTAATGTCGGTAAAAAACATATATCATATAGGAAACCAAAGTGCCGTTAGGCGATGCAGAGATTCGCCGCGGCGAAGTCGAACTGGACGTAACCTGCTAACATCCTGTAATTTGTGCTTAAAAAAAAGTTACGTCCCGATGGGACTTGTTTTTAATTCTATCAACTATTTTTTTACCGACATCTTGTCCCTCTGGGACAAAACACTCACTGAACTAAATTAGATAACCACTTACTTCGAAAATCTCTAAACCCCGATTTCATTATAATTGAAAGATATAATTAAAATCGAAATCGAGGGTTAAGCCCAACTAAATTAGTAGATAGCAATGCAATGCGCGGTTATTCGGTTCTTAGTATAACCATCTAAATAAATCCAAAACAGAGCAAATAATACTGAAAAATCTGCGTTTTTATGCTTGAAAGAATAAAAAGTGAAACGATATACAAAAATCATTACTTTTGTATTATTAATCTAAAAAGTGATTCAATATGTTTTGTATTTCTCAGTATGATGTAAAATTGCTATTAGCATTGGCTGAAGCGATGAAAGGGAATAAAAAATTTGCCGATTGGTTTGTGGCAAATGGTCATCCCGAATTAGCTGCTTTTACAGCAGCTGTTCATTCTGATGAAGCTGCTCTAAAATGGCTCTTATCTATGAGCGGACATCCCGAATTAGCGGTCTTGAGCAACGCCATCGACGATGAACCAAATGCCTTAATGTGGTTGCAAAAACACAATGCAAAACTTATGTACCAATTTGCTCGAGCTTGCAGAAAAGATGATCTTGCGGTAAAATGGTTTGTGGAAAAAGATTTAAAACCATTGATTATCTTAATAAAAGTGATTCAAGAAGTAATTCAAAAACAAATTGACGACTCTGGAGATGTTTATAAATTTAGACGATCGTAACAGAGTTATCAAAAAAGAAAACAGACCTTTGACTATCCAAAATTAAAACAATAACACATTGAAACATCGTTATCAAAGCCGTCGCTGGAAATGGTTTTTATTTTTTGTAGCCACATTGATTTTTACAGGATTGATGCTTTATTCAAACTGGCTCGTCTCTAAAATGTCGGCAGATGAAGTTGGCAAAATTAAGATATGGGCAGATGCAATTCAGCAAAAAGCACTGCTGGTTAACTATACCAACGATTACTTTGACAAAGTAGTTGAAGAGGAAAAACGCAGGGCGCAATTGCTTGCAAAAGCCTACAACAAATTACTTTCGGCTCCCGCTGAAGAGGATTTGACTTTTTACTTAGAGATAATTTCAAACAACAAGACAATTCCGTGCATTATTACCGATGAGACTGGGAAAATTAACGGTGCTGTAAATGTCGATTTTAAAGAAGATACGGTTCCTTACCTAAAAGGTAAATTAAAAGAAGATTTTTCGGTGTATAAACCCATCGCCGTAAACTATTATAAAAATAAGTGGATGTACCTCTATTACAAAGAGTCTAACCTTTACATCGGTTTACAAAAAATGCTTACAAATCTGATTCAATCTTTTTTCAACGAGGTAGTTGCCAACACAGCATCAGTCCCTGTAATTGTAACTGACAGCTCTAAGACGAACATTATTGCCTATGGAAATATTGACACCAATAAGATTTTTAATTCTCAGTATCTTTTGCAAACCATCAGCCAGATGGAGCATGAAAACAAACCCATTGAATTAAACATTTCGGGTTATGGCAAAAGTTATGTGTTCTTTCAGGAATCCTCTCTGCTTAAACAACTTCGATATTTTCCAATTATCCAGTTTCTGCTGATCGGCCTTTTTATTGTGATTGCCTATATTCTGTTTAGCTCAGCCCGAAAATCGGAACAAAATCAAGTCTGGGTGGGAATGTCTAAAGAGACCGCCCATCAATTAGGAACGCCAATTTCGTCGTTGCTGGGGTGGATAGAAATGTTGAGATTAAACGAAGTAGACGAAAACATTGTGACAGAACTTAACAAAGATATTGAACGTTTGGAGACAATTGCTCAACGATTCTCAAAAATTGGTTCTGTCCCTGAATTGAAAAACGAGAACTTGCCATTGGTCATTACAAACTTTGTTCAATACCTAAAAACCAGATCTCCCAAAAACATTGAATACGATTTGCAATTTGACCCTAAAGATGTGGTTCTTGTGATGCTAAATAAATATCTGTTTGAATGGGTGATCGAAAATCTTTGCAAAAATGCCATTGATGCCATCGAAGGTGGTGGAAAAATAACAATCGTAATTGGCGAAGAGAAAAAACACATCTTTATAGACATCACCGACTCGGGGAAAGGAATTGAGAAAAATCTTTTTAAAACCATCTTCAAACCTGGATATACAAGCAAAAGAAGAGGCTGGGGACTTGGATTGTCCCTTGCAAAAAGAATTATTGAGCTATATCACAGAGGCGAACTCTTTGTAAAAACATCCTCCCCTGCCGAGGGAACTACTTTTCGAATTAAATTAAAAAAGACATAACCAACCGTTCTTGTCTAATTACATAAAATTGCCCGATAACAACTGATTTCATGAATAATATAGAGAAAAAAAGTTTTACGTTTACAGCCCCCGAAGAGGGAATCATTCACGTTTTTTCATGGCTGCCTGCACCCCAAAACATTAAAGGAGTCGTTGTAATCGCTCACGGAATGGCAGAATATGCCAACAGATATGACGAATTTGCACGATTTTTAGCACAAAACAACTTTGCAGTGTATGCTCCCGATCATCGTGGACATGGTTTTACGTTGACAAATAGCAAAGTGGGTTTTTTCTCAAAAAAAGATGGGTGGGAACTAGTGCTGAGTGATTTGCATAAATTAATAAAAATCACAAAAGAGAGACATCCCGAAATGCCTACTATTTTATTTGGTCACAGCATGGGTTCTCTATTGGCAAGAAATTACGCCAGTGATTATGGGAGATTTATCGATAAACTAATTATATCAGGAACCGCAACCGATCCCGGGTTTTTGTCAGTTTTTGGTCGTTACTTGGCCAAAACCTTGTCGTTTCTGATCAAATCTCACACACAAAGTGGCTTGCTGAATAAACTTACCTTTGTGGGTGCCAATAAAACGTATAAACCAAAACGCACAAAGTTTGATTTTTTGTCACGAGACAATAATTCCGTGGATAAATACATAAAAGATCCACTCTGTGGGTTTAACTGCAGCACCTCGTTTTACGCCGATTTATTAACGGGTGTGCAATATGTAAACAAGGTGGAAAACGTTCAAAAAATCCCCACTTCATTGCCTGTTTTTTTAATCTCTGGTGACGATGATCCAGTGGGTGATTATGGCATAGGAGTTAAAAAAGTATATCAACAACTCCTCGATACCGAACATAAAAACACAACCCTAAAACTATATCCAGGGGGCCGTCACGAGTTAACCAACGAAATCAATCGAAAAGAAGTTTTTGAAGATGTGCTTTCTTGGATAAACGGATAGAGACCTATGCAAAACCCCAAACTCTGCGTTAATCAAAAAAATTAAACTACTCATTTAGAAGAGCTTTTCCGCAAAGATTTGGTTACGTTGCAGCTTGTCTTTTGTTTGACCATTAACCCTATATGTTTTCCATTCAGACGAGCTTTCGTAGATCCCCGAATTTTGAAAAAATTCGGGACGCACGTCACTCGTCACTCCCGAGAAAATAAATCAGCCAAGGGGCGTATTGTCATTTCTCGAGAACTCTCGTCAAATATTCAAAAAAATATTTTTTTTTGAATATTAACGGAGCTTTAAAGCCTTTCGACTTTATAAACTTTATGAACTTTCAACTTTATGAACTTTAAGGACTTTCGATCCCGTAAAACAAGTCCGCCAGCTGGCGGATCGTAGTTTTCCGTGGATGCTCGAATTTTTACAAAAATCGAAGATTTTTAAACTTTCGACTTTATGAACTTTATAGACTTTCTCCTCTATTTCCCCCAATTCTCCCGATCTAAACTCCGATAATGAATCGCTTCGGACAGATGTTCGTTGTTTATCTCCAATGAACTATCTAAATCGGCAATGGTGCGAGCTACTTTCAATATACGATCATAAGCTCTGGCTGATAGTTTTAGGCGTTCCATCGCAGTTTTTAAGAGAATATTCCCAGTTTCGTCGATGGTGCAAAAACTTCGAATCATCTTACTCGACATTTGAGCGTTGGAGTGAACCTCTTTGGATTTTTCGAAACGTAGTTTTTGAAGTTCACGAGCCACCACCACTCTTTTGCGAATTTCGAGGCTTTTCTCGCTCAACTCTTTGTTAGATAGCTCT
Source organism: Bacteroidales bacterium (assembly GCA_038240835.1). GTDB lineage: Bacteria > Bacteroidota > Bacteroidia > Bacteroidales > WCHB1-69 > JBAXTE01. The sequence continues at coordinate 20,691 of JBBRGJ010000039.1, forward strand.
TTAAAAGGAACAGGAGTCACTTCGATGTGAATATCAATTCGATCGAGAAGAGGTCCGGAGATTTTGTTTAAATATCGTTGAATGGATCCTGGAGGACAAGTGCAATCAATTTCAGGATGGTTGTAATATCCACACTGACAAGGGTTCATGGCGGCCACAAACATAAAAGAAGCGGGATATTCAACCGACATTTTAGAACGAGCAATCGACACAACTCGATCTTCGAGCGGTTGGCGCATTACCTCCAAAACAGTACGTTTGAACTCGGGCAACTCATCTAAAAAAAGCACGCCGTTGTGTGCCAACGAAATCTCACCCGGCTGAGGATTTGAACCTCCACCCACTAAGGCAACATCCGAAATGGTGTGATGCGGCGATCGGAAAGGACGGATGGAAACGAGCGAAGTTTCTCGACCCATTTTTCCAGCCACAGAGTGTATTTTGGTCGTTTCGAGTGCTTCGTTGAGCGATAATGGAGGCAAAATTGAGGGCAACCGCTTGGCAAGCATTGTTTTACCCGAACCTGGAGGTCCAATTAAAATGACATTGTGTCCACCAGCAGCAGCAATTTCCAACGCTCTTTTGATGTTTTCTTGACCTTTTACATCTGAAAAGTCAAATTCGTATTGACTCAAATTTTGGTTAAATTCTTTTTCAATATCAACTACCGTGGGAGTTAGCGTGGTGCAATCGCTGTTGAAAAAATCAATTACCTCGATTAAGTTTTTCACACCATACACTGCAATGTCATTCACAATGGCGGCTTCTTTGGCGTTTTGTTCGGGCAATATAAATCCCTTAAACCCCTGATTTCGTGCTTCTATTGCAATGGGTAAAGCGCCTCTAATGGGTTGCAAACTACCATCCAGCGAAAGTTCGCCCATGATAATGTAATGCTCTAAATGATCACCTTTCATCTGCTCGGTAGCGGCCAATATTCCCATGGCAATCGTTAAATCGTAGGCCGATCCTTCTTTCCGAATATCCGCGGGCGCCATGTTGACGACAATTTTTTTGCCTGGAATTCGGTAGTTGTTAAATTTCAATGCGGTATCTATTCGCTGGTGACTCTCTTTTACAGCATTATCGGGGAGTCCAACGAGTAAAAAGTTGACTCCTTGCTCTACACTTACCTCAACGGTAATAGCAATAGCGTTGACGCCATAAATGGCGCTTCCAAAAGTTTTAATTAACATGATGTTGTTGTTTATGGGGGTTATTTTTTTCGGGGCTTATATTTTGATAAATTTAATATTTTTTGACTGTTTGTTTCTAATAAAAGTTGTTCTAAATTGGCTTCTTTGTAGTGGTTCATATACGAGCGAATAATCTGCCATCCAATCCAAGCTCCTGCTCTTCCAGGAGATTCGTTGGAGAAAAAAGAGGTAAATGGAGCATCGTTGATAAACTTCATAATCACCTTAGAATCGGGTGTGTACAATAACTCTTTATCGATAATATACGCCCACATGGTGGTTTCGTTTTGTTGAACCCATTTCATTTGAGCGGAAGAGTAACCAATAATTATAGAATCTTGTTCTTCGGGCATTAACGCTTCGGCAAAATAAAGACGTTTTCCCTCCATCAGCATTTCATCTAAAAGGGTAATTCTGGTGTTGTCGAATTTAATGTGAGAAAAAGCCATCTCTTTTAAACAATCGGCAACAATGTATTGCTTCATAAACAAATTGCTCTTATAAACAGGAATTCCTACCTGTTTGTAAAACTTACAATCCTTGCCAAGGTACATGTCTAACGCAATAATCAACACCGAATCGGCAAATTTTATGGGCATTTCAAAGTCAAGACTAGATACATAAGAAAAGACTTTGGGCGTTTTGCTTTTTGGAAAATAGTAGTTGTAGTATGAAAAAGCTTCGTTTAGTTGCTGTTCAACATCATCAAGGTTTGGAAAAACGCGTAGGGTCTCTTTGTAAATATCCACCGTAACAGGATCGGAGATAAAAGCATACAGTTGCTGCTGGTTTTTAGGATCTCGCACGTTGCCATTTAAGAAAAAGGAGTACTTGGGCTGAATCCTAACTAACTCATTTCCAAAATCTTTGGGATTCAATGAAAATAGATCTTTTTCGTACCGAAGAATATTTATGTTGATTTTGGTTCGTATCTCCTTTATTTTCTCTGCCTTTACCGCATGTTTTTTATCTTTATCCCTAGAGCATGAGTCGCATGACGAGAACGATAAACCAATGACTATTGAGAGAATAAAAAGTATTACAACTCTTTTCATAATTTTGAATTTTTAAAAATTAGTAGGCAAATATAGTAGGTTATTTCTTTTTTTTCATGATTTGGTGTAACAAAAGTAACAATAATTCTTCACGTTTGCAAATAAATGGCATTTTTAATTTTACAAAAACAGCAAACACCATCTAAAGGGCCTCAAAAAGGAAATACAACAAACCGCTAAAAACACCCTGTTAAAAGGAAAGTTTGTAATAAAAAGAGTTGGCAACGATCACATCCTACCGTTTGTTATAAAAAAAAATAAACTTTCTTCAATCGAACAAAAAAAAATGTAACTTTGTTCCTTATTAAACAATTAAAACAGTTCTGTATGAAAAAAATAACATTATCTCTATTTGTTGCCCTCTTATTGACCATGAATATGATTCAGGCACAAGATCAAAAAACCTTTGTTTTGGGATTAAACTTTTCTCCAAGCATCGATTGGATGACTCCAAGTTCTGACAAATACGCTTCAGATGGTGTTATGTTAGGGTATAGCTACGGAATCGACATGGATTTTAGCATTGCTCACTCACCAAGATATTTTATACATACTGGTATTCAATTAAAACGATCGGGTGGAATGCTTAATTACAAAGACTCAATGGTTGTTTCAACGGGTGAATCGTTAAGATATGTTGACTTAAGTCGCAAATACAAAGTAGATTATATTAGAATTCCAGCTGCTTTTAAGTTGAAAACCAATCAATTTGGACGTTTTACTTTTTACGGAATGTTTGGTCTCGACTTTGACATTCGCACAAGAGCTAGAGCGAATGATGACTACAAAAACTTAGGAGTAACCAAAGAAAATATTGGCATTAACAAAGATGCAGCATTGTTCAGAATGGGCTTGTTGATGGGTGCCGGAACAGAATATACCATCAGTGGTAACACAAAAGCGTATGGTGGAATTCACTTTAGCAACGGTTTTACCGATGTTCTTACTGGATCTAACGTGTATGGCGTAAAAGAAAATGCGCTTGGAAAATATGTAGAACTAACCATTGGATTCCTATTCTAAGCTATTAGATTGAAAATAAAAAAAACCGTTTTGTATTCTTGCAAAACGGTTTTTTTATGTACTTTTGTTTCATTAATCATACAACAGAATATACAATGAAAATTGCAATGGTACAAGCCGCTTTTAGCGAAGCAAATTTTGGAAATAATACAACCATCATCATCAACCATATTCGTAAAGCTGCTCTGGAAGGGGCAGACTTAGTGGTTTTTCCCGAACTCGCACTTGCTGGCGGTTACGTAAGTGATTTGGCAGATTATGACGATTTTAGAGAATCTAACCTCGATGGATTGAATGTAATTGCTTCTGAATGTCTACACATTGCAGCCATCGTAGGTTGTTATATTCCTACTGAACAAATCGCTTCAAAACCATATTACAACGCAGCTGCTTTTATTGCCGACGGAAAAGTGCAAGAAATTGTTGCGAAAACGGTTCTCAATGACAACGATATCAACGACGAATCGAGGCACTTTGAACCCAATACTAATTTTAAAGTCTGCTCGCTCAATGGAGAAAAATTTGCCATCGTAATTTCGGATGACATCTCAGTCCCCGTGCTCTCTTCGGAGTTTTCAATTAACCCAATGGACGAAATTGCTACTCAAAACCCAAGTTTTGCAATCTGCATCGGAGCCGTTCCGTTCGATTATAATCAACAAAAAATTCGTCGTGCTGTCATCTCAACCAATGCTGTTCGTTACGAAATCCCATTCCTATTTGTCAACCACGTAGGAGGTCATATCAACGTGGTGTACGATGGTGGCTCGATGGTGGCAAATGCCAAAGGAGAAATTGTGTACGAAATGGAACGTTTCAAAAAAGAGATGAAAATCATCGATTGCAACGACCTGAAAAAAGGAAAACTCAAAGAGGTTGATTTAGTGAACACCTCAAAAATAGAACTTATTTACCAGGCTCTCACCATGGGTTTGCGCGACTATTTTAAACGCTCTGGTTTTTCGAAAGCAGTATTAGGGTTGTCGGGAGGAATAGATTCGGCTGTAGTAGCAACACTTTTGGCAGATGTATTGGGTGGGAAAAACGTAATTGGAGTGCTTATGCCTTCGGAATTTTCGTCCGATCATTCGGTGAAAGATGCCGAAGATTTAGCAAAAAATCTTGGAATGGATTACGACCTTGTTCCAATCAAATCCGCTTACGATAATTTTATGGAAATGTTGAAACCCCGCTGGAACGGATTGCCATTTGACGTCACCGAAGAGAATCTTCAAGCGCGTATTAGAGGCGTGATGGTGATGTCGTACTCCAATAAATTTAAAGCAATGTTGGTAAACACTTCCAACAAAAGCGAGGCTGCAGTAGGATATGGCACATTGTATGGCGATTTGTGTGGTGGAATTTCAGCCCTTGGCGATTTGTACAAAACAGAAGTGTATGAATTGGCAAACTACCTCAACAAAGATGGAGTTAGAATTCCTTTAAGTACAATCACCAAAGCACCTTCGGCTGAACTACGTCCCGATCAGAAAGATGCCGATTCGTTGCCCGATTACGATGTATTGGATAAATTATTATACGCACATTTTGAAGGGAAAAACAATGCGGAACAACTCCTTGCAATGGGGTTTGACCAAGAAACAGTAACCAAAGTACTCCGTATGATTCGCCTAAATGAATACAAACGTTTGCAATGTCCTCCAATTATCCGAGTTTCTACCTGCGCTTTTGGTCACGGGAGAAGATTCCCGGCGGTTTGGTA
>JBBRGJ010000040.1:0-25171 GCA_038240835.1 Bacteroidales bacterium
GTTTAATTTTGCAAAGTGATGCAATTATAATAAGTAAGGCCTTAACGTCTGAAAAATAGAATATATTCAACCAATTTGCAACCAAATAAAAAAATAATTCATGTTAAAACATTGAATATCAAATAATTAATAAGGGGTAAAAATTCCCCTACCGACTACAAGAGGTTGATTTTTCAGCCTCTTTTTTTTTGTTTGAAAAGTTCAAATAAACATTAATTTTCACTTACTATTACTCCCAATTCATTCATTTTTTTTTTGTATATTTGCAAATTAAGATAATTCTAAGATATACCGAATGAATAAGGAAAACAGTAAAAATATAGAGGCTCAGGACGAAGTACAGGAATTTAATAGTACAGAGCTTCCAGAAGAAAATACAAACGATGATGATGTGGTGCTTTTTGCTTCTGATAACGAAGAACGAACACGTATAGCAGCAAATCAATTTTTGTCCAGAGGAATGGGCAAAAGTCCACTCGAATATGAAGACCAGAAACCCCTAAGACATCAATGTTGTAAACTAGATGCTAACAATTGGTTGTCGGAGATTCCTCCCACTTCTGCCAATGGTGGATTCAACTTTGTGGAAGTTCGGTTGAAAAACAATCGTAAAGATTTCTATTCACTCCCTTCGGATGGAACTTTTGAAGAGGGCGAAATTGTTGCCGTTGAAGCTTCTCCGGGTCATGATATTGGTATTATTACGCTCATGGGTGACATCGCACGTTTGCAAATGAAGAAAAAGGACATCGATTCTGAATCTGAAGAGATTAAAAAAGTATATCGCAAAGCTCGTTTAGCGGATATCGAAAAATGGGTTATGGCTATCGAGAAAGAGGACAATGCGCTTTCTCAAACTCGTGAACTTGCTTCCGATTTACGCCTGGTGATGAAATTTAATGACGTTGAATACCAAGGAGACGGCACTAAAGCTATTTTCTACTACTCTGCCGAAGATCGAGTTGACTTTAGAGAACTGATAAAAATATTAGCCGAACGCTTCAAAATCAGAATCGAAATGCGCCAAATTGGGGTTCGCCAAGAGGCCTCTCGTGTCGGTGGAATCGGTATTTGTGGTCGCGAATTGTGTTGTGCATCGTGGCTGACTTCATTTAACTCAGTGACTACAAACACTGCTCGGGCTCAACAGTTGACATTGAATCCTCAAAAGTTAGCCGGCCAATGTGGAAAATTGAAATGTTGTCTCAACTACGAACATCAAACCTATTTAGAAGAGTATAAAACATTCCCTGATTCAAATGTGGCGTTAAAAACTACTAGAGGAGTTGCGGTTTATCAAAAAACGGATATTTTCAAACGTATTATGTGGTATTCGTATCAACATAATCCAATGTCCCTTTTTGCATTGTCTGCAGAGAATGTTGAAAAGATTATCCAACAGAACAAAAAAGGGGTTATCCCAGAATCTTTGGATGAGTACACACTTACAAATGTGAAACCTACTGAGTATGATATGAGCGTTCAGAATGGGGATTTAAGTAGATTTGATAAGAAAAAATTGGAAGATTAATAATCCATCATTATTTAGAAAACAGATGAAAAACATTCAGATAATTATCCTTTTTTTAGTAGCAATCATGGTTACATCTTGTGATTCCAAACGCTTTTATGAGAAAAATGATGTGTTTGAAAATGATACTTGGAATATTAAAAATGCCAAAGTTCACCAATTTGAAATTTTAGATTCTATGCAATGGTATAATATGTATGTAAATATAAGGAATACAACAGATTATGGAAGTAGGAATTTTTTCCTATTTGTAACAACTACTTTCCCAAAGGGACAAATTGCCAAAGATACCCTTGAATGTGTGCTCGCAAATAATCAGGGAAAATGGCTTGGCAAGGGCAATGGCAAGTACAAGGATTGTAGAATTGTTTTTAAACCAAAGTTCCGTTTTTCTCAACAAGGAAATTATACGATCAAAGTAGAACATGGCATGCGTGAACAAGATGTTTTAGGAATTTCAGAAGTCGGAATTCGTCTTGAATATAACTAATTAAATTATTTTAATCATGGCAATATCAAAAAATAATAAACATACAGACTGGGTAAAGTGGACATGGCGCACTTATTTTGGCGCAATTGCGCTTTTAGTAATTGTCTTTTTTATGATTTCCATGGGTTGGTTGGGTTTTATGCCTACTTTTGAGGAGTTAGAAAATCCAAAAACAAATTTAGCCACCGAAATATACACCGACGATGGCTCGGTATTGGGAAAATATTATATCGAAAATCGAACAAATATTCCTTATCAATCCTTGTCGCCAAATTTGGTAAATGCTCTTTTGGCTACCGAAGATGCTCGTTTTTATAGCCATTCCGGAATTGATCCTCGGGCAATCCTGAGAGTTACCATTGGTGTATTGACATTTAGCAACAAAGGGGGTGGAAGTACGCTTACGCAACAGTTGGCGAAAAACTTATTTCCCCGCGATCCAAATGCGAATATTTTTAAATTGATTTTTACAAAGTTTAAAGAGTGGGTGGTGGCTGCCAAACTTGAGAGAAATTACACCAAAGACGAAATCATTGCCATGTATTTCAATACAGTAGATTTTGGTAGTTTGGCGCATGGAATTAAATCGGCCGCTAAGACTTTCTTTGATAAAGATCCAAAAGATTTATCCATCGAAGAATCCGCTGTGCTTGTAGGTTTGCTAAAAGCTCCTACGGCGTATAGTCCCATTAAAAATCCTGAAAATGCATTGCGTCGACGGAATGTAGTGATGCGCCAAATGTATAAATACGACTACATTACGGAAGCACAATTTGATAGTTTGAAGGTAAAACCCATCGATGTTTCTAAATATCGAATTCAAGATCATACCGCTGGCTTGGGAACTTACTTTAGAGAATACCTCCGTGGAGTATTGGATAAATGGTGCGAAAGTCACGTGAAATCTGATGGCTCTAAATATAACCTTTATACTGATGGATTAAAAGTGTATACTACCATTAATTACAAAATGCAAAAGTACGCAGAAGAGTCTGTAAAAGAGTACATTAGTGGTGAGTTGCAGAAACAATTTTTTGCTCAATGGAAAGGGGTTCGTAATGCTCCATTTTATGGATTATCGCAAAAAGATGTGGATGAATTGATGATGAAATCTGTGAAACAAACTCAACGATATAGCGCTTTTAAAGCTGAAGGTTTAAGTGATAAGCAGATTAAAAATGAGTTCCTGAAACCTGTTAAAATGCGTGTTTATACTTCGCGTGGCGAACGGGATACCATCATGAGTCCGTACGATTCTATTAAATATTACAAATCATTTCTGCAATGTGGACTGATGGCTGTTGATCCAACAAATGGGAACATTAAAGCGTATGTGGGTGGAATTAACTATAAAAACTTCCAATACGACCATGTAATTGTCTCGAAACGCCAAGTGGGATCTACGTTTAAACCATTTGTTTATACATTGGCGATGCAAGAAGGTGAATTCTCTCCTTGCTCCTCAGTTCCGAATGTTCCCGTGTCTTTTGAAATGGAAGATGGTACTACTTGGACGCCGAAAAATTCGGGTGATGCTCGTGATGGTGAGATGGTTACGCTGCGTTGGGCACTTGCCAATTCTGTAAACTATATTTCGGCCTACTTAATGAAACGATATTCGCCTCAAACGGTCATCACTTTGTGCCGAAAGATGGGAATTACTAGTGAGATTCCTGAGGTTCCTTCCATCTGTTTAGGAACTCCTGATATCTCTCTCTTCGAAATGGTGGGCGCTTTTTCTACGTATGCCAACCAGGGAATTTATTCTGAACCTACTTATTTGGTCAAAATTTGTGATAATAAAGGAAACGTTTTAGAATCGTTTACTCAGAAAAAATCACAAGAGGTAATCGATCAACAAACGGCTTACTTGATGGTCAAGTTAATGCAAGGAGTTGTGGAAGGTGGAACTGCCTCGAGACTTAGATACAAGTATGATTTAAAAATGCCTATTGCTGGCAAAACAGGAACTTCTCAAAACAATTCTGATGGCTGGTTTATGGGTTTTACGCCCGAATTGGTTGGAGGCGTTTGGGTAGGAGCGGAAGATCGTTCGGTGCATTTTAGAAGTACTGCTCAAGGACAAGGTGCTAATACAGCTTTGCCTGTTTGGGCGCTGTTCGTGAAGAAATGTTACAACGATAAATCCCTTAAATTTGATGCTAAAAAGCAATTCAAAATGCCGAAGAACCCGATTAATGTTGAATTAGATTGTTCGGGAGCTACCGATGAACCCAAAGATAATATTTTCGATCGATAATCCAATGTTCACTTCTTGTTTTTGGAAATGTAGTGGAATGAAAATTTCTTTCCAAAAAAAACAAGCTGTGTTACCCTGTGATTTTTTAAGAATAATTTAATTTGAAAAAGAATGATTAAAATCCTGTTTATAGCTGTTCATAGACCTTTTCGTTCTCCTAGTCAACGATTTAGGTTCGATCAGTTTATGGATTTTTTCTCAGCCAATGCGTGTGAAATTACTTACTCTTCTCTGATTTCCGAAGCGGACGATGTTTGGTTTTATCATTCGGGACATACATTTAAAAAGGTCTTATTGATGGTTAAATCCATTTTTAAAAGAATGAAAGATGTAAGATCTGCGCATAATTATGACTTGGTTTTTGTTCAACGTGAAGCTATTATGCTTGGCACCTCTTATTTTGAACGTAAGTTTGCCAAAAAATCAAAACTAGTTTTTGATTTTGATGATTCTATTTGGCTTTTGGATGTTTCGGAAGCGAACAAAAAGTTCGGATGGCTCAAACGTCCCCAAAAGACGGCTGAAATAATCGGTTGTTCTAAAGTGGTTTTTGCTGGAAATGAATATCTTGCAAATTATGCACACACTTTTAATTCCAATGTATTAGTGGTCCCAACGGTGCTGAAAACCGTAAATATCAAAAACGATTATGCATCAAAAACCGATAATTTATCATTGATTATTGGTTGGATTGGCAGCACTACCACCATTAAACACATTGAGTGGGCGCTTCCCATTCTGAAAGCGTGCAAGGATTTATTTGGCAATACGATTAAGTTTGTGATTGTCTCCGATAAAAAACCTGCAATTGACGATGTAGAGTTTGAGTTTTTGAGTTGGAGTCACGAAGTGGAACATGCGTTGTTGACGACCATGGATATTGGAATCATGCCATTGCCCGATGATGAATGGACGCGTGGAAAATGTGGTTTTAAAGGGTTACAGTGTATGTCATACGGAATTCCAGTAGTAATGTCGGCGGTAGGAGTTAACAATCAAATTATACAACCGGGTGTAAATGGATTTTTAGCCCATGAACTTCCTGAATGGATTGATTCTCTAAGTAAACTTGTTCATGATAAAACGTTGCGAATTCAAATTGGGGAAAAGGGAAAACAAACCATTCAAGAGTTATTTTCTGCCGAGAAATGGCAGGAGTCTATTTTAGACGTTTTTAGACAAATCACTCATAAAGAGTAACTACTCTGGTTTGTCAATTTTGCGTACTTGATTCAAAATCATAATTACGTCAAAAGGAGTGTAGATAAAGTAGATTACGGTGAAATTTAAAATGAATATTTTAGCAACATCTCTGTTTAAGAATGCATAAAATGCCATAAACATGAGATATACCAACATCTTTACTGTGGTGGAAAGTAGAAATGCGTTTGTAAATTTCCGGAAGGAGAGGGCTGCTGTTTTTAACAGATAATAGTGAGAAAAAGTCGATATTAAGATAAAAAGTATAATAATGAATGGAAAAACAGCAGTGGTTAATCCTGTGGTTGTATAGGATAAAACAGCGTGTGTCGCGAGCAAAAGGATGCTCAGGATAAGAATTCGAATCAGAAACTGGTTTTTTAATTTTGAAAGGGTCATTATTACTTCTTGTTTAATAAGTCTTTAACTACAAAATAGATGGCTAGAAAAACTGAGAGAACGGATCCGAGTACTGTGAAAACTGGGAATTTCCATGCAATCCATTTATCTAAATAAAATCCACCAAAAGTCCCCCAAAGAATAATAAAAACCATTTGAAAACCCACAGAAGAGTAGCGAGCATAGCTATTTAATGATTTTTTATGGTCGGAGTCTCCTTTGGGAATGGTTGCCATAATATGGGTGACTACTCTTCGGTGATAGGAAGAGGTAGTGGTTGTTCGTTATTATCCATCTTACAACTGCCGCTAAATTGCGCACCTGGTTCAATGCTTAGTTTGCCAATTTGGATATTTCCAGCAAGTTTAGAAGTCGCTTTTAATGTCAGTACTTCGGTTACGATAACATTTGCTTTAATAACTCCCGAAAAATCACCATTAGCGCATTTAATCTCACCTTCTACAACCCCTGTAGTGCCAATAATTACTTTCGCTTTGGATTGAATAGAACCTAAAAGAGTTCCATCTATTCTAAAATCGCCGTCGGAAATAATGTCACCTTTTAAGGTTGTTCCATTGGCTAAGATGTTTATTGCGGGTGCTTCAAAATCGTTTGGTTTTGCCATGTTTTCTATTTTTGAGTGCAAGATAATAACTAATCTTTATAAATGCAAATAAATTGCATGATAAATAGTCCTAATTTATTTTTTTAAGTAGTTTGTGTCGAAAAACGCTGGATATAGATCTCTAATACTTTTGTTTTTGTAGAAAATTGGATAATTTCTATCCGAGACCACGTATTGCGTAACTTTGCCAATTTCTATTCCTTTAAATACCGTTTGATTCGACTTTACAAAGTTGAAATAATCCATTGCACGGGTTTTATTCTCAAATTTCCCAATGGTGACTAACTGGTTTTTGTCATCAATATAAATGGCAGATGTCTGCAAATCAAGGGTGGAAAAGAATTTCTTATTTAGGTCGGAGAATTTTATTTTCAAATCGTTGAAATTCACATCCCTGATGTCTGCCACCAAAATATAGAAGTGAAAATCTTTCTCGTTGAATTGCAACGTAGGTTTATTGTCAACAGGAACAGCCACTTCACCATTGCTCGAGACTGGATTTAATAATCCATTTAACAATGTTTGAGCTAGATCTTTTACCTGTGTATCTGGATATTTAGCGATGATGTCGGTTAAACGGACTTTTAAACTATCGTTTCCATATAGTTTTCCTGTAGATATAGCCGAAATGTACTCAAAACGTGAAAGCAATACTTTATTCTTAGGAAAGCGCTGAATTGCGGAGTTCGTTTTTGTAATTACAGAACCATATTGTTTGCCTTCGTAGTCTTTGTAAATCTCGGTATAAAACATCTCACCTTCGTTTTGGCGCTCTTTTATTTTTTTGTAATAATTTGGATCTTTTAAGATTTCAGCATAATCGGTGTTTGGGAATTTAGTTAAAATGAGTTGTTTATAATACGAAGCTTTCTCTGCATTTTTCAATGAGGTGTAGTTGTTATATGCTAAATAATAAGCCGATACGATGTTTTTAAACTCCGGAAAACGTTGATGTAATTGCTCAATGGCATCGTTTGATTTTGGCGTATCACTAAGTCCTTCTTGATAGATAAACCCAATGTTGTAAAGCGCATTGGCTATTTTGTCATTGGATTTTTTCATCTGATCGGGAGTGGTTGGAATATCTTTTAAATAGGTAGCTCTACTTCTTGGATCCAATGGCCCAGTTGGTGTGTTGGCAGTTGCTGGGTTCTCTTCATCGCTGAATTCGGTGGAATCTGTGGTGACTATGTTTTCAAAGATTGCCTCTTTATTGCTGAGTCTCCAGTTGTCCTCGAGCTTACGATTGCCCCATTTTTTCTTAAATTCAGCGGAGCCAAATTGTAGCGTTGCTGGATTGTAGAAATACCAACCTCCTTGGGTATTGTTGCCAATGTTGTTGTTCTGAGTCAAAGTTTGCAAAGTAAGCGCTCTTTCGGCTTCCTCTTTTTGACGTTTCATCTCCTTCTGGTTGTACTCTGTAATGATGCCATCGATGATGTTGTTTCTCTGAGAATCGGTCATTTTAGATAACCGTTGCAAACTGTCTTGCGTCTGAACTACAATTAGATTTTGCACAAGGTTGCCAAGAACTTGAGTTTTGGTTTTGATGGCCAAATAGTTAGGATAATCTTTAGGTAACACAGTCATTGCCGTATCGTAATATTGCTCGGAGTTTACATATTGTAGTTTTGAAAAATACAAATCGGCAAGTTTTAACGAGGAGGCTGCTTTCTGATAATCGTTGATTAAACTAGCTTCTACCGATAATTTTAGGTAATCTATGGCCTCTTCTTCTAGCTCATCTTTGATCGATATTTCCGCAAGTGTGTAGTAGATTTGATCGTAATACTCTTTATTTTTATCATCCTTGAGCATTTTTTTGAGCTCTTTTATTACCAATGTTTTCTTGGCAGAATTATTTCCTCCTTCGAAACATTTGGCCATATTCATCCTTGCATTAAATCCAAGTTCGTATTTAGGATTTAGTTTAAGGACTTTTGCGTACTGATCAAATGCAGTGCTGAGTGGACCATTTATTTGATACAGTTGCCCTAAAATGAAAAGTAATCTGCGTTTTGTCTCTTTTTTTGGTTTCAGGCGGATTGCATTTTGAATAGGATCGATGGCGGATTGGTACTGCTCTGAACTAATCAAATAATCAGCATACGCCATGTTGAATAATAACTGAGTCTTTTCGTTTGGATTTCTGCGGATTTTTATACGAAGATTTTCAAAAATAGTCTCAATTTTGCTAAGTTCCTTTAACTGCTGACTGCAGCGCGCAAGCCAAATAGTGGCTTCATCGGTGAGTTCGCTTTTTTTGTAATTGTTGAGAATATAATTGAATGTGCGCTTCGCTTGATCGTACTCTTGTTTGTAATAAAGCGATTTGCCAATCATCATATAACTATCGTCAACCCAGTTGCAATACTCAATGCCTCTGATGAATATGGAGTGTTTTTTTATCACTTTAGCTCCCTTTTCAATGGCTCTGTCTAATTGCGGTGATGCACTAATTGCGGCCTCTTTGGTAGAAACTGGAAAAACAGGAAGAACGTTGAGGTAGTTCTCCTTTAAAGTTGATTTTAGCGTTGCTTCAGCTTCTTTGTAACTTTCGTGACCGTTGAAATAGGCATTGTAATGAGCAGTGATATTGTGGAATGTTCTATTGGTCCAACCTTTGCTTTTTCTAGAGCAAGAAAAGCTCGCAAAGATAGCTGTTATGATAAATAGTGTAACTATTGATTTTAATCCAAAATGTTTCAAGAGAGTACAATTTTTTGTTATTAATCTACAAAGATAATCTTTTTATTTTGATTTTAAAACTACAATTTTAGCTTCTAAATACAAGTATAAACGTTTGTTTCTGATTATTATTTTGATAGAGGATTGTTTATGTCATTTATTGCCACATATTGTTATTTTATTCTCTTTTTAAATTCCTCTAATTCTTCCTTTGAATAGACAGTTCGGTTCAATGATGTTCTTCCTCCATCAATTCTTGCATTTACCCGAGGTGCATTCACAAGTTTATTGTCAATTATTAAACCTAATCTGTTTCCAATTGATTTTTCAGTTGCCTCAGCCCAAAGATCTACATATTTTTGACTAATCCGAATTTCTAATCCGGTATAGTCAGGATATTGACCTTTAAAATCAGTTTCAAAAATTTCAACCTTGTCAAATTCTTCTTTAACTAAAATTGGCTTTGGGTCAATAAAGTAGAACTCTTCTGCTTTATCAAGTTGTCTCTTAAACCCATTATCTGTATCAATTATGTAATACCAGCCTGTAACTAAAATAGAATCCTTAATAATCTGATTATAAATAGATTCTATATCTATGTTTTTATTAACGTTATTACTAGTGTGCTTTTGACCATTGCAATTCAACAGTGCAATCGAAAAAATTGCAAATACTAAAAGGGTGTTTTTAAATTCTCTCATTCAAATTTTTTGTAACATTTATCAATCAAGTTCTCACATATTAATCCAAATATACGCCTATGGTAAGTTGCCGATTTCGGGGACTGTTTTCTGTCAACCGACACCAACTAGCCAAGCGTAATTTAACGCTCAAAGTTAGTGATTTCTATCCAATTTTATATAGGTTGTATATGGCGTTTTTCTATTTCTCAAATCCGCAACCCAAATAGCATTATGACAAAATTTTGTCAAAAACTAAAAACCACCTTGCTTCGAAGAGCTTATTTTTGATTAATACTTTTGTCTTGATACAAAAGTATTCAAAAAATCAAGACTTCGCCAAAAAAGCTAAAAAAGAGGTGATTTTCCGGCGCGAGCCAAGTTGTAGCAATTCTATTTATAAAACCTTCAAAGTTTTATAAATTAGAATGCTTAATGCTCGGTTCTGTTGTTATAAATTCATTTTTTAAGATAAACAGCGAAACAGAAACGGCGCTATAAGGTTTACGTAGGTAATTTAATTCACATAACGGATGTTTCAGATTTGGATCTATTTACTTCAACGCACCCGCCTCGCTAATCCCCGAATATAAAGTTTCTAAATCGCATTTAGATTATACTTGATATTCGAGGGCAGGCCGTAAAATCACCTCTTTTTCTTAACGCTTTTTTGACAAGGTCGGTCTGAGATAGCAATATTCATAAATTATTTTTCCACTAAAGTAAGTGAAATTCATCCAATATGTAAACATCTGTAATTTAGCGTGTTAATTGTAGTCTCAACAATTAGTTGCGGATTTAAGGTATTATAAAAACTTCAATCCAAAACCTCTTCTAAACTTTCCACTTTATGACCTTTATAGATCCCGAAAAATAAATCCGCCATACTTCGGCATAGCTCAGTACAGGCCTGGCGGATTGTCATTTTCCGAGGACTCTCGTCAAATAATCAAAAAAAAACTTTTTTTGAATTTTGACGGAGCTTTATGGACTTTCCACTTTATACTTTATAGACTTTACTTTTTGCTCCTATAATTTCTTTTGAGTTGATTTTCTTCATTTGCCCCAACCCCTAAAGGGTGCGAAGAAAATCTTGTTGTTTCTAATAAGTGGATTTCAACTTTTGCCTTTATGGACTTTCCACTTTATGGACTTTATAGACTTTCACCTTTATGAACTTTATAACCTTTCGCCTACTCCACCCCAATTTCGCTAATAAAGAGCCATGCATTATGATCTGCGCCAGGCAATCCTTTGCCAATCATTCCCATGCTTTCCACGTAAACTTTCACGTATCTAGCTTTTACAGGATTATTTTTGATTAAAATCATTCGTCCAATTTTAGCAATTTCTTCTTGATTCAGAGCGCCAAATTTAACAAAGTCAACTCCATTTTCAGACACTTCAACGGTTGCTTTTTTGGCTAGATAAATCCAACTAGCTTCTGAGTTAAGCGTATGAACCAATACTTGACTCACCTCTGTAACTTCACCAAGATCGATCACAGCCTCCATTGGGTTTTCCAAAAATCCGAGCCACTCTTTTCCATTCCATGGAATACTACCAGAAATACCATCAGCGAGTGTATGAGGACTGTTATAGCTATATTTTGAAGATGGAGGAAAGGATAATTTAATTTTTGCTCCCGTTGATTTTGTATGCATAAATTTTTGAGAAACTTTGTTCATCACAACGCCCTCTTTATTTCGTGAGATAGCGTGAAACGTACAACTTTTATCCACAAGAACACGAGTTTCATACTTTTGAGTAGGAGTTGCTTTTCCGTTTTCATCTTCAAACCAATAATAAATGTCTCCGGAAGAGTATTCTTGTTTCAACTCAATATAGAGTTTAGACGTTGCTAAATCGGAATAAATATTTTTCTTAATTTCGCAAACAGCTCTAGAGTAGTTGATATTTCGTTTATCGAACATATCAAAATGGTTATTCAATCGAATTCTGAAGTTTACAAAGTTTTTCGAAGCTTTTGGCGACCAAACCACTTCGGCAAGGGCACACATTCTAGGGAAAAGCATGTATTCAAAAAACGCATCCGTCCGAATATACTCCGACCACATATTCCCTTGCGCTCCTAAGATAAATTTCTGTTGAGCAGGCAAAAGTTCAGCGGGAATGGGTTCGTAAGAATATACTTTTTCGAGAGGAGTATATCCACCATTTGCCAAAGGCTCATTGGTGGGATCTCCCTGATAATGATTCAAGTAACAATGTGAATCGGGAGTCATCACCACAAAATTTCCTTTTTTTGCAGCAGCAATTCCACCATCAATTCCTTGCCATGACATCACTGCAGAATTTGGAGACAATCCTCCTTGTAAAATCTCATCCCAACCAATCAGTTTTCGGTGGTGCGAGTTTAAAAATTTCTCTATTCGATGGATAAAATAGCTTTGCAACTCCTCTTCATTTTTCAAACCCATCTCTTTGATGCGAGCTTGACAAGTTGGGCAACCTTTCCACGCTGTTTTTGGGCACTCATCGCCACCCACGTGAATATACGTGCTAGGGAAAAGATCCATTACTTCCAAAAGCACATCTTCTATAAATTCAAACACACTATCTTTAGTGCAATATACATCGTCAAAAACGCCCCAAGTTTGTTCTACGTCGATCTGTTTTCCAGAACACGATAAAAACGGATACGAACTGATGGCAGCCACCGCGTGACCCGGCATTTCAATTTCGGGAACAACAGTAATATGTCGAGCTTTGGCATACGCAACAATCTCGCGCACATCGTCTTGCGTATAAAAACCACCATAATTGGCAGTATCCATAACCGCTATTTCGGTGCTAGCGTGACTAATAAGCGTTCCCTTTCGGATGCTTCCAACTTGAGTAAGTTTTGGATATTTCTTAATTTCAATTCTCCAACCCTGATCATCCGTTAAGTGCCAATGAAAGGTATTCATTTTATAGATAGCCAAATAATCGATGTATTTCTTCACAAACTCTTTTGAGAAAAAGTGACGGCTCGCATCCAGGTGCATTCCACGCCATTGAAACCTAGATTCGTCGTTAATCTGAACACAAGGAATCCTTAAATTTCCCAAAGAATCGGAACTCACCAATTGCAAAAGCGATTGAAGGGCGTAAAAAACTCCGTTATCTCCACCAGTGATCTCAACATTAGAACGTGTGACCGCCAATGTGTAAGCATCCGCTTTCAATTTAGGATTATGTTTCAAACGAATAAAATTAACCTTAGTCGGTTCGTCGTAAACATTTAATTTCAGTCCATTAACTTCGTTCAATAAATCGACAAATATTTGAGCATCTTGAGCCAATGGTTTAGAGGCAGAGACGACCGTTTGTTTGCTCAATTTAAAGTAACCAGTCATCGGTTTCATTTTTGCAGGCAAAGGAATGATTGAATATTCCAAACTTGTTTGACAAAAAGCAGCCGAAACAGTCAACATCAGTGTGAAGACAAACCCCAATTTAATTATACGACCCATTTTAAAAAGTATTAATTATTAAAAGCTAATGCAGCAGCACCTAGCATACCTGTATTTTTCTCCAACAGAGAAGAGTATTTCACATCCACTTTATTTTTAAAAAGAGGCAGTAGGAAATTTTCGAAATGTTCTTTCAATGGCACCATCAAAAGATCCCCAGATTTTGCCAATCCACCAGAGATAATAATCGCTTGGGGACTGGTAATTGCAACGGTGTTTGCCAATGCAAATCCCAAAATTTTGGCTGTAAAATCAAATACTTCAAGGGCGATTTTGTCACCAGCTTCAGCAGCAGTGGCAATATCTAACGACGTTAATTCTGTCGGCGAAATTTTTCGCAACAGCGAAGGAACTTCAGATTTCTCAAGCAATTGAACAGCAGTTTTCACCACGCCAGAAGAAGATACAAACGTCTCTAGACAACCATATCTTCCACATCCGCACAATCTATCTGATTTACAATCGACAATTACATGACCCAATTCACCCGCAAAACCGTCGTGACCATAAACCAATTCGTTGTTAACAAAAAAGCCACTTCCCAATCCAGTACCAATGGTAACTAGAAAGAAATCTTTTAAATTAGCTGCTTCGCCAAACGAAAATTCGCCAATAGCAGCAGCATTTGCATCATTAGTTAATACAACAGGTAGGTTTATTTTTTCGGAAAGCATTTTAGAAATAGGCAAAACACCTTTCCATTTCAAATTTGGTGCATGTTCGATGCATCCTGAATAAAAATTAGCATTGGGTGCGCCAATCCCCACCTTGAAAACCTCATCGGTCATGTTATTCTTAATCAGAATATTTGAAATTTCCAAAGACAATTCGCTAATGTAATCTTCAAAAGAACTCACTGATTGGGTATTAAAATTTTTCCCATCTATAATCAATCCCATTTCATCCACAATGGCAAGTTCTGTATTAGTTCCGCCAATATCGATAGCTACAACATATTTTTTCATAAGTAAATAGAGTTAATGTTATCCCTTAACATTTTTCAAATTAGTAGTTTTATAACCTTTAAGTCCATAGAAAATCAAATATACATAACAAACCAATGGTACGATAAATGAAAATTGGAGCGAAAAGGTATCGGCAAATATTCCTTGAATTGGTGGTATTAAAGCACCACCCACAATCGCCATGATTAAGATAGAGGAAGCCTGACCGGCATATTTTCCCAATCCAGAAATAGCCAGTGTAAATATATTCGACCACATGATTGAGTTGAAAAGTCCAACACCAATAATGAGCCACATAGATAGTGATCCAGTTGTAGACATTGCCAACCCAATTAACGTCATTGCAATAGAAGCAAAAATCAACAAAGTTCTGTTTGGCGATGATTTGGAGAAGTAAAACGCCAACATATTCACCACAATTAATAGCAAGAATGGCCAAACCTCAACAATCGTCAGTCCACTTGCAAAATAGATAAATCCGAAGGAGATCACTGCAAGTAAAACCATCAAGGAAGATTTCTTTGCCTTCGTAAACTTATCAGACAGCGCCACCGAGCCAGCAAAACGTCCAATCATAAGTCCGCCCCAATAAAAGGCTAAGTATGATTTGGAAATCATTTCGGGCATGTCCATGGTTTCTTTTAGATAACTAATCATCATACTTCCAATGGACACTTCTGCGCCTACGTACATAAAAATTGCACCGAAGCCAAAGAGTAGGTTTTTGTGTTTCAAAGCACCAAATCCTTTTACAACATCGTTGTTCGTGTTAATTTGAGGCAGTGGAATAAAGAAAACCACGATGGCCAATAGCACAAAAATAGATGCAAAAATAAAGTAAGGAATCTGAACACTGCTAGCCGTCATAGGCAAACCAGTATCGGATAAAATTGGGGCGCCTAAACTATTTAAAATTGGAGCACCAAATTGGTTAAAGTAGTGAAAGATCAAATATCCACCAATAATTGGAGCAAGCGTGGTTCCTAATGAGTTAAACCCTTGAGACAGGTTAAGCCGACTAGAAGCCGTTTTTTCGGGTCCAATTATAGCCACGTAAGGATTTGCAGCAATTTGCAATAAAGTAAATCCAATTCCCAAGACAAACAATGCTAAAAGGAAAAGTGAAAACTTATGATTCATGGCAGCTGGGTAGAACATTAGGCAAGCAATAGCTGAAACGATTAAGCCGATAATTATGCCTTTTTTGTATCCAATAATTGATATAGGATCCCTCCAAATGGAGATAATCAGATAAATAAGTGATCCCACAAAGTAAGCTCCGAAAAAAGACAATTGAACCAATGTAGCTTCTGTGTAACTAAGATCAAAAATCTTTTTCAGATAAGGGACCAAAATATCATTTAAACAAGTGATAAACCCCCACATAAAGAAAAGTGCGGTAAGCACAGATAAAGCCATTGCATTACTTTTTTTCATTCAAAAGATGTTTTAAAGAAATCAATGATATTGGTATGCTTTTCACAATCCAAAAACAGATATTGCGAATCAACTGCCAATCATCAAGTTCAATTTGGTTTATAGATATTAAAAAATAAAATTACAAATATTAATTACTCTTTTTTAGCGGTTGATTGACGAATAATCAATTCTGGTGATAGTAATAAATTACGGTGAACAGAAGCAAACTGAGCATCCAATTCGGAAACAATTAAATCTACTGCCGAACGACTAATTTGCTCAATAGGCTGAGAAACACACGATATCTGTGGTGTAGTTAATTTGAAGATATCTAAATCATCGAAACAGATAATGGCAACCTCTTGAGGAATAGAAACGCCTAATTCGGCAAGTGCTTCCAGACAAGCAAGTGCTACTTTATTATTCACCGCAAAGATTGCATCAATGGGTTCGACACTATTTAGCAACTCAAAAATCTTTTTTCGTGTATTTCTAACAATATCTTGGTAATCTACTTCCACCAATAACTCGCTTGCATCTTGTTTGGTGTAAGTCTTTACTGCGCTGATAAATCCATCAATTCGTTGACGAATAGAAGACACGTAAACAGGAGTAACTGCAAATGCCGCAATTCTTTTGTACCCTTGATAAATTAAATGCTCCACTGCTTTAAAAGCACCGTTGTAGTTATCAACCGTAACAGAACTAGCATCTACACCATCAAAATTTCTATCAATAAATAGATGGGGAATGTTTTGCTCGTGTAAAACTGAAAAATTATCTGAGTTGGATTGTGATGTAGAAATAATCAACCCATCCACTTGGCGGTTGACAAGCATTTTGATTAAATTCTGCTCTTTCTCAGGATTTTCATCAGTGCTTCCAATCAACAAATTATATCCTCTAAGTGCAGCTTCATCTTCCATAAAACGAGCTAAACGGGCATAAAATGGGTTAGATATATCAGAAACAACTAATCCAATAGTAAAGCTACGCCCCATTCTTAACGCGCGAGCCATTAGATTAGGTTTATAGTTTAGCTCTTTTGCTTTAGCAAATACTCTTTTTTGTGTCTCTTTGCTGATACCATTCTCATCTCCTTTATTATTCAAAACCATGGAAACTAAAGTTTTAGAAACATTTAACGAGTCTGAAATATGCTTTAACGAAATCTTTTCCTTTTTCATAGTACTAACCTTTTTTGCAAATATAAAAAATATTTAGGCACTAAACCGTTTTAGCGTAAAATTATTTCAAAATTTTATTATTTAGACCCATTTTAACACCCGCTTTCACCTCAATATTGATGTGATTCTCCAAAGGTGGAATTGGACACGAATACCTATGGTTGTAAGCACAATAGGGTTGATAGCACTGATTAAAATCTAACAATACGCTCTTCATGTTTGTGATTTTAAAATCTAAATATCTTCCTCCCCCATAAACACTCTCGCCACTTGTAATATCGGTGAATGGAAAAAAAAGAAAAATTGCATCCGTTGTATCATTTTTTGAACCAATGTTTTGATACAAGGGTAATTTAAAATTTTGATTTTTTAGCACAAAAACCAAATCGCCATATTTTCGAAATTTAGGTTTGCGCGCAGTGGATGTTTTCATCTCAAATTCGCTGCTGGCAGTATCCACAATCAATTCTGCCATGACACGATATGATAAATCGATGTCGAAAAAATTGAGTGTATGAAAGGTATCAAAATCCTCTTTCAACAAAGGTGTAGTGCTGGAATCACCATAAAATTGATTTAACTCAGTGCGAAACTTCAATATTTCGGAAATTGCCAAAGAATCGCTCTGCGACCATCCGTTTGCAAATACAAAACATATAAAAAATAGAATTAATAAAAACTTCTTCATTCGTTGACTTTATGGGACTTTTGTTTTTTTTCGCTACAAAAATAATCTATTTATTTGAAATGGGGAAAAAAGATTAGATTTTTTAGGTATTTGAGGAGGGGAACGGAGGAGGAAGAAAGTGACGGGGTGACGAAGGAGGAAGGTGACAGAGTAACGAGTGACGAGTGACCGCGAAGCGACGATGGAGGAGGAAAGTGACAGAGTGACGAGTGACGAATGACCGCGAAGCGACGATGGAGGAGGAAAGTGACAGAGTGACGAGTGACGAGTGACCGCGAAGCGACGATGCGCGAAGCGAGACTCTTGCGAAGCAATACGAGCTTCGCTCTGTTAACTGATCACTGTTAACTGATTCCCTGACTAGCTTCGCTCTGTTACTCGTTACTTGTCACTCGTTACTTGTCATTTTAAAAAAACCTAAACCACAAACAAATAAAAAAAACGAACCTGCAAAAAGGGTAATGCAAGCTCGTTTGGGGATTAAAGAACTGGATAGTTCTAGTAATTATCTTAAAATGATTTTCTGAACGAATCTATCGATGTTATTGTTTACTTCTACAAAATAGACACCCGATGTTAAACCTGAGGGCAAGTTAAAGGACGTAAATACGCTATTTTCAGAATCCTCGTTTTGCAAATAAACTATCTTTCCAACAACGTCCATTACTTTTATTGTATATACTCCCTGAGTTGTGTTGGATAATAACACTGAAATATTTCCAGAAGTTGGATTTGGATAAACAGAGAATTCAGTCTTTACTTTTTCAACCATTTCAACAGCTTTCCAAGGAAATACCTCTGTGGTGCCATCATAATCAGTCTGTTTAATTCTGTAATATGCAATTCCAGAAACTGGATGTAAATCTTCAAATTGATAATTTAAAATTGCATTACTATTTCCAGAACCACTCACTACGCCAATTACTTCAGCATTAAAACCGTCTATCGAACGTTCAACGGTGAAAAAATTGTTGTTCACTTCGGTGGCTGTAACCCACTCAACGATGATGTTTCCATTGATATTCTTTGCATCAAAACCAATTAATTCAACGGGCAAACTTGCATTGTTTGTATAAGTTAATCCAGTTCCAGCGACTCCATTATTGTTGTTGGTTAAATCTTCAGGCAAACCATTGTCAAAATTGTAATAACCTACTAATTTAGCAGCATCGTATAAAACTCCAGTAATAGATTCTGGATTACTAGAAATACTAGCTATTTCAGCAGCAGTTAACGCAGAAGACCAAATAGATAATTCATCTAATAATCCATTAAAATTTCTTGTTGATGAACTAAATGCCCAACGACCAGCATATAATTTTGAAACATTTGTGAAACTATTAATTTTTCGAGAATCGTGATTTGGAGCACTGCTTGTTTGAGTAGTTGCTTTTGCCTCTAGTGCTCCATTTACATACAACTTCATATTATCTGCGTTTAATGTTCCATCAAAAACACATGCAACATGATACCAAACTCCAGCTTGAGGGTTCATAGTTGATTGAATAAATCTTCTATTTCCATCTTTTGTTTTTAAAGCAAATTCTATTTTATCATTATTCTGAGAATGTTGAATCCAAAAAACGCCATTATCACCACTCCCAACTGAGTCGTTTAAGGTGAAAATATTTGCCCATGAACCAACACCGGAAGCGCTTTTGTTATCCCATTTCATCCATAACGTGATGGACATTTTCTTTCCCCCACTAATTGAATTATAACCATTCAAATCAATTCCTTTACCGTAATCAATGTAACTATTGCTCGTTGCATTAAAAACTGCTTGTTCTCCTCTGGGTTGAGCAGAAACAATAAATGAGGTAAGTAAAATTGCTAGTAAGATGATATAGTTTTTCATAATTCTTTTTCTTTACATATAGTCAATACCCATACCATAAAAAAAAGAACATAGACAAAACAACTTACAACATATTGATTAAGAGGAGTTTAATATAAATAAAAAAAGCAAAACCACACATTTTTACTGTAAAATTATTTTACGCTATGTAAAAAAAAATTACACCAAATCTGAGCAATAACTAACCTTTAAACTAATCAAAGATCAAGACCAATCCTTTTAAATAATGTCCTTCGGAGAAGAATGCATTCATGGGGTGATCTGGACTTTGAGACAAGGAGTATAAAATTCGACACTGGCGACCCGCTTGGATGGCTGCAGAAACCACGGTTCCTTGAAACAAATCACGATCCATGGCTTGTGAGCACGAAAAAGTGAATAAAATTCCACCTTTATTTATTTTTTTAATGGCCGCTGCATTTATATTTCGATACCCTTTGATGGCTTGCGCTTTCTGACTATAATGTTTTGCAAACGCTGGAGGATCCAACACAATCACATCGTACATGGGACAATGTTGAAGATAGGTTCTTACATCTTCGGTCATTACTTCGTTTTTCACATCCGAAAAACCGTTGAGCATCAAATTCTTAGAAGTCAGCAACGTTGCTTTTTGCGAAGCATCCACAGAGTGGACAAATTTTGCCCCAGCTTTGAGCGCATACACACTAAAACCGCCACTGTAGCAGTAGGTATTTAAGACAGATTTATCTTTCGCAAAATTTCCTAATAGCGCTCTATTATCTCGCTGATCTAGGAAAAAACCTGTTTTCTGTCCCTCAACCCAATCTACTTCAAAACGATGATTATTTTCTAAAATAACGGTAGATGTTAGGGAACCTTTTAAAAATGAATCTTCAATTTTCAATCCCGTCTGTTTACCAATAGCATCGCTACTTTTGTTGTAAATACAATCCAATGGCAACCCGACCAATGAGTCTAATGCTTTTGCAATGTCATCGATTAAATGATACATTCCAAGGCTATGGCACTGAATAACAGCCGTTTTGTCGTAAATATCAATAATTAATCCTGGCAGCTCATCCCCTTCTCCGTAAATCAGACGAAAAGCATTTGTTTGTGAGTTATCCACAAGGTTGCATCTTTTTCTAATTTCAAGGGCATTTTGCAATTTCGTTATCCAAAATTCTTGATTGATTTCAACATCTTCAAAAGCGATAATTCGCACCGCAATGCTTCCTGTTCCGTAGTGTCCAATGGCGATGCAATCCATTTCTGATGATAAGATTTTTACAAAATCACCTTCTTCAGGAGTTCCATCAATTTTATGAATTGCACCCGAGAAAATCCAAGGGTGGAAACGTTTCACCGCATCCTCTTTCCCTTTTTTTAATATGATTGTAGAATATGGGTTCATTATTTATTTTTATTTGAGGTGATAACGCTGACAATAAACATCAACGCAAAGGTAATAATTCCATTGATAACCAGTAATTCGAAATCAAATTTATAATCAAAAAAATCGGCCACCCATTTATCTAAGAAAAACGCAATTACAGGCGATGCAACCGCAATAAATGGCATGGCAATATCTACTGTTTTCCGTTTGAGCATCAAACCAAACGCAAACATCCCCAACAGAGGACCATAGGTTAAACTTGCGATGTAAAACAGCGTAGAAATAAGGTGTTCGTTGCTATGATATCGATAAAAAATGATGATACCAACGAACAATAACGCAAACGAGACATGCACCAAATGGCGAACATTTACTTTTTTCTTTTCGGAATAATCGGTGCGGGAATCGAGTTTTAGAAAATCGATGCTAAAAGCGGTTGTCAAAGAGGTTAAAGCACCATCGGCACTTGGGTACAGCGCAGAAATTAATCCGATAACAAAAATCAACCCTGCTACAGGTCCCAAATAATTAATGGCAACGAATGGAAACAGCGCATCTCCTTTGGCAGTAATTCCCATTTGATTTGCATACAAATACAAACTTGCTCCCAAAATCAGGAACAACAAGTTTACAAAAATCAAAACCACACTGAAAGAGAACATGTTTTTCTGCGCATCTTTAAGACTTTTGCAACTCAAATTTTTCTGCATCATCTCCTGATCCAGTCCAGTCATAGAAATAGTGATAAACATACCACCCAAAATCTGTTTCCACCAGCACAATTTACTTTTCGGATCGGTAAAGACCACTTGGGAATATTCACTATCGATTATTTTCCGCACCAGTTGACCAAAGTTCAAGTCCATGGCTCTGTATATAAGAACCACACTCACTACCAGCGACAGCAACATAAACGTAGTCTGCAAAGTATCGGTCCAAATAATCGTTTTAATTCCACCTTTAAAGGTATAAATCAAGATAAGCAACAGAAACAAGGCGGTAGTTAACTCAAACGGGAAGTTCCATCCTTCGAAAACAAATTTCTGCAACACCATGATGACCAAAAACATCCTTAGCGAAGCACCTAAAGTTCTGGACAACAGAAAGAAAAATGAACCCGTTTTATACGACCAGAAACCAAAACGCTGATTTAAATAGGTATAAATGGTGGTTAAATTCAGCCGGTAATACAAAGGCAATAATACAAAAGCAACAACCAAATAACCCAGAAAATAGCCCAATACCATAAGCATGTACGAAAATGAGCGATCGCCCACCCAACCAGGTACAGACATAAAGGTAACTCCAGAGAGAGAGGCGCCAATCATTCCATAAGCAACAATTGGCCAAGGACTTCTTTTATTTCCTGTAAAAAAAGACTGGCTGTTTGCTTTTCGCGCTGTTAGCCATGTTATAAAAAATAGCAATATTGTATAAGCAATAAAACTAAAAAAAATCATCAGTTGTGTAGTCATTTTGTGCTATTATTTTGGTAAATTTGCAAAATCTCGGCAAACTTAATTTAAAAAAATGAACAATTTGTCATCATTTGAATTAGTTGTTTACAATAGACTGTGAATTAAATATGGAAAATTACTCTTCAAAACGTCTCGAAAACGCTGTTCATGAACTCTCTAGACTGCCTGGAATTGGCAAAAGGACCGCTCTAAGATTAGCTTTACAAATACTTCGGTTTTCGGAAATCGAGGCGCATAATTTCACCGCATCCATCGCCGCACTTCATACCGATATACATTACTGCAAAAGTTGTCACAATATTTCGGATACTCCCATCTGTCCAATTTGCAACGATCAAAAAAGAGATCACAAAATTGTGTGTGTGGTTCAGGATATTAGAGATATTATTGCCATCGAAAACACACGCCAATATACCGGCATTTACCATGTGTTGGGAGGTGTGATTTCGCCCATGGAAGGAATCGGAACAGACGACCTCAACTTTAAAACTTTATTTGCAAAAATAGATGAAGATCAAATAGAAGAACTTATTATGGCGCTCCCATCCACCATCGAGGGAGATACCACCAACTATTATATTTACAAAAATACCATTGATAAAAGAATAAAAGTTAGTGTAATTGCTCGTGGAGTCTCCATTGGCGACGAATTAGAATATACAGATGAAATTACATTAGGACGTTCATTATTGAATAGAACTCCGTTTGAGACTATGTTTACGAGGTAAGTGGGGAATTGAGGAGTGATGAATGATGAGTGCGCGAAGCGGAGATTTAAAGAAGAAGAAGAGAGAATACAGAATTAAGAAGCAAGAATAAAGAAGTGATGAGTGATGAGTGATGAGTGATGAGTGATAAGCGCGCATCCCGAATTTTTTTTAAAAATTCGAGGATCCTCGAAAAAAAATAAAATCAAAGATTTTAAGTTTTTCGGGAAAGCGTGGATAGAAGAAGAAGAAGAAGAAGAAGAAGAAGAAGAAGAAGAAGAGAGAATACAGAATTAAGAAGTAAGAATAAAGGAGTGATGAGTGCGCGAAGCGTGGATAGAAGAAGAAGAAGAAGAAGAGAGTTCTGAGTGCGCGAAACAAACCAAGCATTGCGATCTTCTTTTCACGAATATCTTTTCACGACTCAAAGACTAAAGATTTGCGAAGCAAATAAAACAAATAAAACAAAAAAATGAGCAATATAAACTTCTTTGATATTTTATCCGAAGCCATCACAATTACAATATTGGTAATGGTGATGATGTTGATTATTGAATACATCAATGTCAAAACCCGCGGTGCTTGGGCTAAACTGCTCAATAAGAATCGATTTTTGCAAGTGTTTTTAGCGGCACTTATTGGACTTATTCCTGGCTGCTTGGGTGCATTTACGATTGTAGGGCTCTATACCCACGGGTTGATTTCCTTGGGAGCAATTGTGGCGGCATTTAGTACGACTTTTGGAGATGAAGCTTTCTTTATGTTCTCGATGATTCCAGAAACTACCATCTACATGTCGCTGATTTTGATTGTGATAGCCACAATTACAGGTTGGTTAACCGATACATTTTTCAAAAGCAAACAACCAAAAAAACTATCTGGGAAAAATTTCCAACTGCACGAAGAGGATCTCAAAAACATTCCAGATTCTTCGCTTATTTGGTTGAAATGGAAAAACATTACATTCCCAAGATTTATGCTCTCTGCCATGTTGATTCTTTATATTATAGCATTAACGAGCGGGCATATTTCACACAGCCATCAACATGAAAAAGGGTCAACAACCATCGAGGCGCCTTCTAGTCAAGCTAATGAAGTTGCTTGTGATCACGACCATGAAGAGGGACACGAACACCATGCTGAAAAAGCAGTAGCTCCCGAAGAGGGACACAATCACCAGACTGAAGAAGCAGAAGTTCATGAACATGATGGTGGATTTGAGTGGAGTGGCGAGAATATTTTATTTTTAGTCCTTTCGTTGATTACCCTTTTTATCGTTCTTTCGGTCAACGACCACTTTTTGGAAGAGCACTTATGGGCGCATGTTATTAAAAATCACTTTTTAAAGGTGTTTGCATGGACTTTTGGAGCGCTGTTAGTTTTAGCATTTTTAAACCAATTCATCGACATCGAACATTGGGTAGAGGGAAATAAATACGCCATGTTTATCATGTTGATTTTTGCACTATTGGTGGGAATTATCCCCGAATCGGGACCACATTACATTTTTATTCTACTCTTTATTCAGGGAACCATTCCATTTAGCATATTGCTTGCAAACTCAATTGTTCAAGATGGTCACGGAGCACTTCCACTGTTAGCAGATTCCAAAAAAACTTTTGTCTACATCAAAGCCATCAATGTCCTCGTGGGGCTGATTGTGGGTGTATTGGGATTGTTGGCGGGTTTTTAGGAAGCTTTGCTTTTAAACCATCAATAAGTTTTTACTATCATGATGACTTTAAAAATAAGCCTATTCATATCCGATAATTATTTACTCAGATTAACAACAGTATTATAGCTCTATATTGATAACAGTCATACTGAGACTTCATCCAATAAACTTTGCAAATAAAGGGTTGATGACTGTGGGGAATTCACCGATCTTTGCAACTAAATACAAACAGTGCAGTCATGTTCTTTTAACGGTCATACTGAGCCTGTCGAAGTATACATAGTATAAACTTTTGAAGTCCTTCCCTTCGATGCCTCAGGGCAGACAGGCTCAGGAAGACTCGAAAAGTAGAAAAATCAGAAATAGTTTTATAATTCTTTAAATACAGAAAACCATTTTACTCAGAAGATTTTTCTTTTTGATTCATACTTTTGCCTTGACGCAAAAGTATGCAAAAAGTCAAGAAGGAGCGAATGCATGTT
>JBBRGJ010000041.1:0-24566 GCA_038240835.1 Bacteroidales bacterium
GACTTAAAATTAGGACGTAAACGCCCTTGCTGAATTGCTAATTGTATTTGAAAACTATTGTTTTTAAGGGCTCGCTCGCTCCTTCAGATCCCACGCGCAGATGATTTTAGTTTTTTTAGAAGATTTAGAGCTACGAAGTGCTGGCTTCGCGGTTTTTTTTTTACTCAGAAGGTTTTTTTCTTTCCTAAATCAAAGATTAAGGTTAGTCAAACCTTCAAGAAAAGACTAATACTAGGTTTCATGCCGAGACTTTACCAAAAATCCACAATCGTTTATCGATGAGGCAGGTATGTAATTCTGTCATTGGTAGCCATATTAATGTTTTCTAATCTATACTATTAGTTTCCAATGATAAAATCATGGTCATGTAAATATCTAGCAGCACCTCTTTTTTTGATCACAATTTCCAAACGAATCGCATCAGTTCTGCTAGTGTGTTCTGTGGAATAAACTATATTCCACAGAATACCTCTAGAAGTATGTTTACTTCGACAATTATTGTGGTAGCAAAGTCTACTTCCCAAATCCTGAGTACTTCCAATGTGAAATTGGTTAAGTTTAGTGCTAAACAAAATGTAAGTGTAAAAAAGATTCATGGATAAGCAATTTAAAGCCTTAAAGATCGGTGGTAGTTCATAGAATTATGGTTTGAGGCTGTTTCAAAATTTCAAGGTCGAGGCTTTTGGTAAATATAAATGCGCTGTTTACTGCTGTAAATTAGCAGTTTAAATTTATCAAATAACGCAGAGATTGGAATTTTGCAACGGTCTCAGTTTATGTAAAAAAAGGTTGCAGAAACAACCTCAGTGGAATTAATCTTTGTTAGAGTGTGATTCCCGGCGCGATTCGAACGCACGACCGATGGACAAGCAATTTAAAGTCTTAAAGATTGGTGATTTTTTAAATTATGGTTTAAGTCTGTTTCAAAATTTCAAGGTCGAGGCTTTTGGTAAATATAAATGCGCTGTTTACTGCTGTAAATTAGCAGTTTAAATTTATCAAATAACGCAGAGATTGGAATTTTGCAACAGTCTCAGTTTATGTAAAAAAAGGTTGCAGAAACAACCTCAGTGGAATTAATCTTTGTTAGAGTGTGATCTCGGCGCGATTCGAACGCACGACCGATGGACAAGCAATTTAAAGCCTTAGATGTGGTGGTGGTAAGTAAAATTATGGTTTATGTAAAAAAAGGTTGCAGATGCAACCTCAGTGGAATTAATCTGTGTTAGAGTGTGATCCCGGCGCGATTCGAACGCGCGACCCACAGCTTAGAAGGCTGTTGCTCTATCCAACTGAGCTACGGAACCCCATAAAAAAAAGTCGGGGTAGCAGGATTCGAACCTACGACCCCCTGCTCCCAAAGCAGGTGCGCTAGCCGGACTGCGCTATACCCCGAGTATTTTATGTGTCGTTGAAAAATTCCGCGGAGAGAGGGGGATTCGAACCCCCGGTACCCTTACGAATACGACAGTTTAGCAAACTGTTGGTTTCAGCCACTCACCCATCTCTCCTGATTATTCAATTTCTAGCCATTCAATTAACGTGAGTGCAAAATTAAGCTTTTTATTTTTAACTACCAAATGTTTTTTTGAATTATTTTTTAGTTTGTTGACTATTAATTTATTACATTTTACTAGGGACATCAATACCTAGTAAAAACATGCTATTTCGTATTGCAATGCGGGTAATTTGAGAGATTGCAAGGCGAATATTTTTCTTTTCCTGATCCTCTTCTTTTAATATTGGCTTCTCTTGATAAAAACTGTTGTACATCTTTACCAACTCAAAAGCGTAGTTGGCAATCACTGCTGGACTGTAATTAGCGCTCGCTTCGGTGATAATGGATGGATACTCATGCAATTGTCTTATAATCGCCAGTTCTGCACTTTCTAACTTTGAACTTTCATAGTGATGAAGGATTGTAAAATCTACTCCTGATTTTTCTAATAGCGAACAGATACGTGCGTGCGTATATTGAATAAAAGGAGCTGTGTTTCCTGTTAACTCAATGGATTGCTCGGGATTAAACATCATGTTCTTCATGGGATCTACTTTCAAAATAAAGTATTTAAGTGCACCCAATCCAATCATACGGTATAACTCGGTGGCTTCTTGTGGCGAAAATTGATCTGTTTTCCCTTTTTCAATGGTTTGCAATTTTGCCTCTTCTATCATCGCTAACATCAACTCGTCAGCATCAACCACAGTTCCCTCACGAGATTTCATTTTACCCGAAGGCAATTCTACCATTCCATAGGAGAGGTGATGGATTCCACCTGCCCATTCGTAGCCTAACTTTTTATGCAAAATCAATTTCAAAACATCAAAGTGATAGTTCTGCTCATTGCCAACTACATAAATCATCTTTTCGGGACTGTAGTCATCGTTTCTAAGCTGTGCTGTGCCCAAATCTTGAGTCATGTACACAGAAGTACCATCTCCACGAAGAAGCAACTTCTCGTCCAATCCATCGTTTGTCAGATCTGCCCATACTGAATGATCTTCTCTTTGATTAAATATTCCTTTTTTCAAACCGTCTTCAACAAGCGATTTGCCTAAAGAATAGGTATTCGATTCATAATATATTTTATCAAAACTGATTCCCATTTGTTTGTAGGTAAACTCAAAACCATCATACACCCACGAATTAAGCAATTCCCAAATTCTTCTCACTTCTGGATCGTTATGTTCCCATTTCAGCAACATCTCTTGTGCTTCAATCAACAGCGGAGCTTGTTTTTCGGCAACTTCTTGGACCATTCCAGTCGCAACTAACTCTTTTATTTGCTCTTTATATTTTTGATCAAAAATTACATAATACTTGCCAATTAAGTGATCTCCTTTTAATCCAGACGATTCTGGAGTCTCTTGATTTCCCCATTTCATCCATGCTAACATCGATTTGCAAATATGAATTCCTCTATCGTTGATTAAGTTTACCTTTTTCACATCAAAACCATCTGCTTTTAAGATAGAAGCAACGGAATGTCCTAACAGATTATTCCGAACATGGCCTAAATGCAAAGGTTTATTGGTGTTTGGTGATGAATATTCAATCACAATTCTCCCTTTTGAATTTTCTGTTTTTAACCCAAATTTCAAGTTTGAAAGATTACTGGAGATAAAATCAGACCAATAACTCAACGAGAGTGTGATGTTCAAAAAACCTTTGATCACATTGTATTTAACAACCAATCGGTTTTTCTCTACCAAATATTCGCCTAATTCATTTGCCGAAATATCTGGACTTTTTTTGGTAATTGGCGTAAACGAAAAACAGACTATGGTAAAGTCTCCCTCAAAATCACTTTTAGTTTTTTGGATGACTATTTTTTCAATAGCAATGTTGGCTTGATATTGTGAAGTGAAATATTCTTGGATATTTTGCTTAATATTCTCGGTAATGTATGTGCTCATGCTCGTTTTTTTTGCAAATTTACGATTTTTATTGAGGGAAAACAATGTTTGGTTAAGCCTATATTTCTTATCTTTGCATAGAGATAGAAATTATTAGTCTATTCATGACTGTTAATTTTGTAATATTTACTCTTGATAATCAGTGTTTTAAGATTTTTTTTGAAAATAAATGCAAATAAAACAGGGTTGATGTTTCTAAAATTAATAATTTTGCACAACGAAATGACAATACTTTAACCAAAACAGTTGTCAAATGAAAAAGAGGGTGATTACCATAGATTCTAAGATTTACTTGCAAAAAAATAGACTTTTAGATATGAATAAAATTGTTTGTGATTTTATTAAATTACATAATTTATACAGAGGTAGCAATTTTAGCTGCTTTTCATGATTTTTATTAAGGCGACTTTTATAGTCGCCTTTTTTTTTGACCTAATTAAAAAAACAGAATATAAACAAATAAAGAAAGGATCTAATGAAAAACCAAAGTCTCATTTCAATCACCGATTACACCAAAGATGAGTATATTCAAATACTCGATCTTGCCGAGAGATTTGAAAAACAACCCGTTCAAAATATCGCAGATGGGAAAGTGATTTCAACCCTGTTTTTCGAACCTTCTACTCGTACTCGTCTGAGTTTCGAGAGTGCTGCAAACAAGTTAGGAGCGAGGATTATAGGATTTAGTGAAGCGTCTAACTCTTCCGTATCTAAGGGAGAAACACTTGCCGACACCATTAAAACCGTTGCAAGTTATAGCGATTTAATTGTGATGAGACATCCCGTAGAAGGATCAGCTCGCTATGCAAGCGAAGTTTCTCAAGTGCCTGTAATAAATGCTGGAGATGGTGCTAATCAGCATCCTACGCAATGTCTTTTAGATTTATTCACCATTCGTCAGACTCAAGGCAAATTGGACAATCTGCACATTGCATTGGTTGGAGATTTGAAGTATGGACGTACCGTACACTCTTTGGTAGAGGCTATGTGTAAGTTTAACGC
Organism: Bacteroidales bacterium; assembly: GCA_038240835.1. Taxonomy (GTDB): domain Bacteria; phylum Bacteroidota; class Bacteroidia; order Bacteroidales; family WCHB1-69; genus JBAXTE01. The sequence goes on from JBBRGJ010000041.1 coordinate 4,420, forward strand.
CACGTTCCACCTTGTTTCTCCAGATGAACTAAAATTACCTCGTTCGGTAAAACAACATATCAAAGATCACAACTTAGAGTACTTTCAATACGATGATATGATGGAAGTCATGGATAAAGTTGATATTCTTTATATGACTAGAATTCAGCGTGAAAGATTCCAAGATCAATTGGAGTATGAACGTGTTAAAAATATTTTTGTGTTATCTAACAGCATGCTCGAAAATTCAAAACCAAATCTAAAAATTCTGCATCCACTGCCACGTGTAAATGAAATTGCAACGGATGTAGATAGAAATCCGAAAGCTTACTATTTCGAACAAGCACAAAATGGCGTATACGTCCGCCAAGCTCTTATTGCAACCATCTTAGATTTAGTTTAAATTATTTAATTGTAGAAAAAATGAGTGTAGAAAATCGCAAAGAATTAATTGTATCAGCTATTAAAAACGGTACTGTAATCGATCATATCCCTTCTGATAAAGTGTTTAAAGTTTTACGAATTCTGAATTTAGAAAAAGCAGAACAACAAATATTATTTGGTGTAAACTTACACAGTAAAAAATTTGGCAAAAAAGGCATCGTAAAAGTTCAAAACAAATTCTTCGAAGCTGATGAGATTAACAAAATAGCCTTGGTGGCGCCCACAGCCACAATCATTGTCATTAAAGAGTTTGAAGTGGTGGAAAAATATCAGGTATCTATTCCAAAATCAATTACAGGAATTACCAAATGTTTTAACCCTAAATGTATTACGAATTTCGAATATGTGCCTACAAAATTCAGCGTTGTAGTGGGCGAAGAACAAGAGATAAGTCTTGTGTGCCACTACTGCGAAAAAATAACGAAGAAAGAGCATATTCAGTTTCTGTAATCTCAAATAGTGCTTAAAAAAAAAGTCAAATCTTTTCATTTTTGAAAAGATTTGACTTTTTTTTTATTGAAAACACAATACACAAAGAAAATTGGAATATTTGCTTATAGCTTTTTGATAAAGTTCAACATCTCTTCCAAAACTGCTTGATTAATAGTCTCTTCGATACGCGCATACTCAGAAGGAGAACCCGTTGTGGCTGTTTGAAAAAGATGATTGAGTCCTGGAAATGTAACTGCTTTCAGATTTCCTTTTTTATTTTTTGCGACCAATGCTTTAATGGCAGGAATATTCTGCATGAATGGTACTTGCAAATCCAATTCTCCATTTAATGCCAATATTGGACAGTTGACTTTTGGAATATAATCAGCTGGATTCAGTCGTGCAAATTCCATCATCCAAGTACTAGTTAATTGCATTATCAATTGGTTAGCAGTATTTTTTGTGAGTTTATATTTCTTTGCATTCTCTTTTCCTATTTTTTGAATGGTACTGTCGGTAATTGCTCTGATTTTTTCCGAGACTATTTTAATGTCTTTTGTCGTTAACACAACCTCAAATGCTTGTCTGTTTAAATCAACCAACGGTGTTACTACCGAATCAGGAATAGACGATGCGAGTAGAATCAACCGATACTGTTCCAGCATAATTGCTCTGCCATCAACACCGGGACCAGCAAGCATGATCACAAATTTTACCGATTTATTCTTGGATGCCACAATGGGCGCAATAAGTCCACCTTCGCTGTGTCCGATTATTCCCACTTTATTCTTATCGATTCTACCATCTGATTTAAGGAAATTAAAAACAGCATCGGCATCTGTGGCAAAATCTAAGGTCGTTGAATTTGCAAATTTTCCAGTGGATTTCCCAACTCCTCGGTCATCATAACGCAATACAGCGATTCCATTACGGGTGAAATAATCGGCAATGACCAAAAACGGTTTATGTCCCAATAGCTCTTCATTACGATCTTGTGCACCAGAGCCAGTAACAAGTACGACGGCCGGAAATGGACCGTTTCCTTTGGGTAGCGTAAGCGTTGCGCCAAGTGTATTTTTTGATTTTTTATTTACAATCATTACCTCTTCCGAAATATAAGGGAAAGGTTCAATTGGCGTTTGTGGACGATTTAAACGAATTGGAGTATCTGTTTTGCAAAGAGTTAGCGGATAATCTTTTCCTTGTTTCAAAAACCCATGGATACACTTCTTCTCAGCATCGAACACTCCATTATAACTTATTTGTAACGAAGGAATTGTAAACGAGAGAGATTCGCCATCGTAGTAATTTTTATTCGTATTTGAATTTACAATTCCACTCCACGGCATATTATACGATATTTCTAATAAAGTATCTCCTGTTATATCAATTACGACCATATGAGTATCCATTTCTACAATTACAGCGCCTTGCCATGAGCCAATTAAAGCAGAATAACTTTGTCCATGTGCATTCGTTAGCAATGCAAAAAACATTGTCAAAAATAGGAGGGAAGTTGCTCTTTTATTCATATGTAACAGTATTTGTTCGTAAATCTTACAAGGAAACTAAAAAATATTTTTTTTTCGAAAATACTATCTTATTTTTCGATACAATGCATCTCTCTCCTCTGGGTCAAAACCTTCGGCAATGATGATTTGATTTAAATTGTCTGCCGTCATCGATGGATCACTTTCGGAGCCAGCCATTGAGTAAATTTTTGTGGAATTGCTAATCGTTCCATCCAAATCATCCACGCCAAAATGTAGCGACAATCGTGCTAATTCCATTCCCAGACTAGGCCAATAGGATTTTAAATGTGGAATATTGTCTAAGAAAATTCGTGAAATCGCATAATTTCTCATATCTTCAGTAATAGAAACTTCCGAAATATGAGAATATTCATTGTTTTTATTCTTGAATTTTAGTGGAATAAAAGCATTAAATCCGTGCGTTTCATCTTGTAATTTTCTAAGTCTATCTAAGTGATCTATGCGATGCTCGTAGGTTTCAAAAAAGCCGTATAACATGGTTGCGTTGGTGGGAATTCCCAATTGATGAGCCTTCTTGTGTATACTCAGCCACTCCTTAGCCGTTGATTTAGTGGGACAAATTTCACTTCTCAGCGCTTCATCAAAAATTTCAGCGCCACCACCAGGCATGGAATCCAATCCAGCATTTTTTAACTTAATCAATACTTGCTCGATGGTTATTTGGTCGATATCTGCCATTCCTTGTATTTCCACCGCAGTGAATGCTTTGATATGAATGTCGGGACGGATTTTTTTAATCTCCGAAAGCAAATCTGCGTAATACGTTGCCCCCGCAGTTTCAAATACGCCTCCCACAATATGTAGTTCGCAAACATCAGATTCAATTTGTCGGACTGTTTCCAACATCTCTTCTGCCGAAAATCGCCACGAATGGCCACTTACTCTAGCCGAATAGCTACAGAATTTACATTTATGAATGCAAATATTTGTGGGTTCTATATGTATGTTGCGGACATAACTGACCGTTTTTTTATTAATTCGCTCTCTTACATGATTGGCCAATACCGACAAAAGTGATAATTCTGCATTGTGATACAAAACGAGCGCTTCCTGGGAGGTAATTCTGTTTCCAGCAACAATTTTCTGTGCAATTTCTTTAATTTGCAAGTCTGTAATCATTGCAATTATACTAGAGTCAACCATGATTAAATTTTTGAAATTAAATCTACAATTCGGTTAGAATAACCAGATTCATTATCGTACCATACTAAAATTTGAATAAATCTTTTCCCAATTATTTTTGTAGCAAGGGAATCATAAACTGCACTATGAGGGTTGTCGATAATATCACTTGACACGATAGGATCTACGGTGTATTCAATTAAATTTAGAAATTTATTTTTTGATGCTTCTTTTATCACACTGTTAATCGATTCAATGGTAACATCAGAAGAGAGATTCATGCATAATTCGATAAAGGAGCCATCGGCAACTGGAACGCGAGTGGCAAAACCATTAAAACGATCTCTAAATTTTGGCATCACATCAAAAAGTGATTTCACAGCCGTAGATGTAGTGGGAATAATGTTGGATGCAGCTGCTCTGGAACGTCTAATATCGGGATGTGGTGCGTCGATGATTCGTTGATTGTTTGTAAACGGATGCACTGTATTCATAAATCCAGTTTCAATGCCAAAACTTTCATCGATTACTTTCAAAATAGGTGTTAAACAATTGGCTGTACAAGAGGCATTTGAAATAATTACATCTTCAGAAGTCAGAAGATCCTCATTTACTCCCAATACAATGGTTTTTATCGATGGATCATCTGTAGGGCAGGAGAGAATCACCTTTTTTGCGCCCGCCTTAAGGTGCTTTTCGAGCATGATTCGGCTTTTAAAAAGTCCTGATGACTCGATTACATAATCCGCTCCCCACTTTTTCCAAGGAATATTTTCGGGTTCCATTTCCGAACTCACTGGAATGAAACGATTGTTTACTACAATGCCATTCTCAGAAGCGGTTACGGTGCCATTAAAGCGACCATGCACGGTGTCGTATTTCAATAAATAAACCAATGTATCTAAGTTCATTGGATCGTTAATTCCAACTACTTCTATGTCAGAATTGGTTTGCAAGAGACGGAAAACCACTTTCCCAATCCTTCCAAAGCCATTAATTCCTACCTTTTTTGTCATAATTTCTAATCTCTAAAATCAGTGCAAATGTACTCTTTTTCGTGGAATGAAGTTTAAGAAGGTGAAAAGATTTTTTGTGAAAATAAGAAGAAGTAATAAAGTGATGAATGATGAACGATGAGTGATGAGTTCGCAATGCGAGTCAAAAGCAAGAATACAGAAGCAAGAAGTCGGAAGAGCTTTGGGTTGAGGCACTACACTTTAGCCACGACGAATCAATGTAACAAAGAGCGTAAGAAGTCATAGTGCCACTCCAAAAAAAATCCGCGTTCATTATAAGAAATCCGCGTTCATCCTGAAAAATCCGCGTCATCCGCGTTCCCTGCTATCTCTACTTACCTCATAATCCATCCAGTTCTTTTTGAATCGGATATTATTCCACTTATCGGGTTATTTTGATCAGATACATATTTCTAAAAATATTGTACCTTCGCAACCCAAAAAAGAGTTTGTCTTTTTCGATTAACTTGATTTAGAATTTAAAATAATACGAAATAATCATCTGATATTTAAATAATTAGCTATGAAAAACAACAATGGCATTAAATCATTTCCTCGCAACTATTGGACAGTTATTTTTATGGAATTTTTCGAAAGAGGTTCATATTACGGTGTGATGTCTGTACTTTCGGTTTATCTTATCACAAAAGTTGGCGATGGTGGATTGGGATTTTCCAAAGAAGGCGTTGGAATTATAAAAAGTACAATTACGCCTCTTTTATACCTCTTGCCAATCTTATCAGGAGCCATTGCAGAGCGTTTTGGTTACCGAAAAGTACTCATGGGTGCATTTGCGGTGATGAGTATTGGGTATTTACTTTCAGGATTAACAACCGATTATTACACCGTTTTTGGTTCACTTATTTTAATGGCGATAGGAGCTGGTTTTTTCAAACCTATTATTTCTGGGACAATTGCAAGAACAACAAATTCTGAAAATTCATCGTTGGGTTTTGGCATTTTTTATTGGGTAATTAATTTGGGAGCTTTTTTAGTACCATTGCTCGTCATCCCATTTTTAAAAGAGATTTCGTACACCTATATCTTTTTTATGGCAGCTATAGCCACTGGTTCTATGTTGATTTTGAATCTATTTTTATACAAAGAGCCAGAACGGGCAAAATCAACTAAAACGATTGGGCAGGTATTGTCAGAAGCAGTATTGGTGATAAAAGATATTCGTTTTATTGGGTTGATTGCCATTTATTCTTGTTTTTGGATACTTTATTTTCAAATGTTTGATACCGTTCTGTATTATGTCCGCGATTACGTGGATGCCACGCAACTTAATATTTACATCAATAGCTTTCTATCTATTTTTGTTGAAAATCCTACTTGGAAGTTTGATGTAGAACACGTTACTGTAATTAACGCTGGAGCAATAATTTGTCTTCAACTGTTTATTTCGGCGATTGTAAAAAAATGGAAACCGCTTCCAACGATGATTACCGGAATCAGTATTGCCACTCTTGGGATGATTATTTTTGCCATTTCTACCAATATTTGGTTTTTTGTAATTGGAACCATCGTTTTTTCAATAGGAGAGATGACCGCACATCCAAAGTTCTTGTCGTATGTTGGTCTGATTGCTCCGGAGGACAAAAAAGCACTCTATTTAGGATATTCATTCCTTTATGGTGTAATTGGAAGTGGAATTGGTGGAATTTTAGGAGCGCAACTCTATGTTCATTTTGTCGATAAATTACATGATCCAACTACACTTTGGCTTATCTTCAGCGGCATAGGTGTGTTTACTATTGTGGGATTATTGATTTACAATAAATTTGTAGCCGTGAAGAATGCTTAAATGTATCATCTTAAATCTGCAAACAAATTATTATTTTGACGAGATTTTGCCAAAAAAACTAAAAAAAGACGAGCTTTTCAATCGTTTTCGAATTTAAAACATCAATAAAAGTCAATCATATCATACAAAAAAAGCTCATCCAAACAGATGAGCTTTTTCTTTTGATTAATCAACGACTATTGTTTATCAATCTCTTTTTGTAGTTCATTTTCTCTAATTTGAATATTGTGTTTCTTAGCAAATATTTGTTGAGCTTTCGCAAATCCTTCATCCAGTTTAATCTCCTCTAAAGAAACTTTATTAACGATTTCGTCGACTCTGACTATGTCTTTTTCAGAAATGTCTTTTTTCAGAACCAATCCAATCATCTCTTTATAATCCACTTCGTAAATAGTAACGTAGAATTTAAATAGTTCTAAGGCTTTATCACGGAATTCACCATCTTTTTTGAAAGTATCTAATTTTTTCAACTCTTCGTACGATGCTTTTGCTTGAGTTCCAAACTTGTCAAATGACGCATAAATTGTTGCTGAGTCGCCAGATTTCATGTTATCGCTCAAAATTAAAATCTCTTTGATTGTTTTAGATTGCAATTTTACAATATAATCATTGTACTCAATAGCACTTGAAAAGGAAATTTTATCCGATTTCTTTTCGGAACAAGAAGTTAGAAACATCACTAATGGCAGTGCAAGGATAAATAATAACTGTTTTTTCATACGATTTGTTTTTTGTGTCCTGCTAAATTAATGTTTTTTTTTATGATTGCAAAAAAGATAGATTTTTTACTCCATATTTTTATCTTTTTGGGACTCATCACCCCATCAACTTCCTTCATCATCGCTTTGCGGTCACTTGTCACCCGTTACTTCATCACTCCGTTACTTTCCCAAAAAAAATCATTTTAAAAGTTGACAAATAATCCTTACTTTTGCAGAGAAATATTAATTTAAAAAAACATTTTTTTTATGGAAAAGAAGACAGGAAATCCTGCCGTTGTTGGTTTAGCTGGTTTTGGCTTAACTACTTTATTATTGCAAATTCATAATTTAGGTCTATTGGGCTTAGGTCCAGTTTTAGCTATGGGCGTCATTTTTGGCGGATTAGCTCAAATGATTGCTGGATTTCAAGAACAAAAAATGGGAAACAACTTCGGTTACTCCGCATTTGTTTCTTATGGTGCATTCTGGATTGGTTTAAGCATCATCTGGCTCCTCAATCATTTCGATATTTACAAATCATCACGCACCGATGTAGGTTGGTATTTGGTTGCGTGGACTGGTTATACAGTATTGATGTTTATCGCTTCGTTGCGAGTTAGTGGTGCAATGGCGCTTACTTTTGGATTATTACTGATTGGTTTTATTTTATTAGATTTAGGCCATTTTGGTCCAGAATTTTTCGATACTATTGCTGCATTTGTATTAATAGGATGTGCTCTTTCTGCTTGGTATATGATGTTTGTAGCCATTATTAATGATGTTGCTGGCAAAAAAGTTTTAGGTTTGGGAAAACCACTTATCAAAAACAATGTAGCTTAATCTTTTATAGATCTATATTTTCTATCAAAGGCATCTCTAAACAAAAGAGATGTCTTTTTTGTAAAAAACCTTTTGTACTTTTGCTACTTAAAAATTCAGTGTATGAAATCAATTTCAAGAATAGTCGTTTTTACAATGTTTCTTTTTGCCATTCAAAATCCACTCTTTTGCCAGCAAGCTGGAAAAATGTACGATCAAGGACTCGAAAAGATGAAAATAAAGGATTATAAAGCCGCAATTTCACTGTTTTCCAGAGTAATATCCATCAATAATTCTTATTACGAAGCAAACTTAGAACGGGGAAAGTGTTTTGAAATAATTGGAAAAGTAGATTCCGCTTTTGCAGATTACAATACCGCACTTTCTAAAAATCCAACTTACTCAAAAGGATTTTATTATCGAGGCTTGTTGTTTGCTGCGCAAAAAAATCATCAAAAATCCATCGCTGATTTTACAAAAGTGATTGAGCTCAAACCCGATATGACCGAAGGATTTAGCGAAAGAGCGAATGCTTATATGGAACTAAAAGATTGGAAATCTGCAAAGAACGATTTAACATCGCTGATCGTATTGGACAAGAGTAACGCCTCTGCTTTTTTGCGAAGAGGCAAATGCAACAGCGAATTAAACATTGCCCAATTAGCGCTGGAAGACTACTCCAAAGCCATTGCATTAAAACCTGATTATGCCGAAGTTTACCTTTTAAGAGGCATCATGTACCAGCGAAATGGGAAGTACGAAATGGCCGCTAAGGATTACACAAAAGCAGTAGATTTAAAACTCGAAAGTGAAGATTTATTCCTACGTCGTGCTGATTGCTATTACATTTCTGAACAATGGGATAAAGCAATTGGAGATTTTTCTAAATTGATGACTATTTATAAATCAAAATCTGCAGATGTTTATGCCAAAAGAGGCGATTGTTATACTCAAAAAGGAAATTACCCACTAGCAAAAAAAGATTTCAACAAAGCAATCCTTTTCGAACGCGACAATTATCTAACGTATGTGAACAGAGGGAAAGTGTTCTTGAAGATGAAGAAAGCAAATCAAGCAATGTTAGATTTTAGAAAAGCGACCGAAGTAAACCCCAACGGATGGGAGGGTTTTTTATTTCGTGGAGTCGCTTTGTTTGATATGGCTAAGTTCAAACCTGCGTTAGAAGATTTCAACCAAGCCATAAAATTAAACCCAACTTCGGGAATGGCTTATTTCTACCGAGGAGCCTGCAAGGACAACTTAAAAGATCCATTGGGAGGTTGTGGCGATTTGAAAATTGCATCAGAATTGGGATATAAAGAGGCCATTGAGCGGGCTAAAAAGTATTGTAGATAATTGTGAGCGTGAGAAAATGTCATTTTTTTATCCACCAAGAGGCGGACAGGATGGTATGCTTGCAACAAAAACAGATTATTGAATTGCTTCTGCAGTTTTTGCTTTTCTGCTAAGCAAAACCTCTTTTACTTCGTTGCTGAGTGTGACTTTCATCAAGGTTTCATCCGCTTCTAACTGTGAGATTAGCTCGTGCTCTACCATTCTTTTTAAAATAAAATTGAATTGACTTATAGCGTATTCTTTGAAACTAAAATCGTCGTTGAAGAAGTAACGATAGTTTTTGGGACTGGGAATAATTGCTGTTAAAAAGATAGATTCCTCTAGGGTTAACTGAGTAGCTTTTTTGTCGAAATAATAGTTAGAAGCCTCTTGTAACCCATAAATACCAGGTCCCCATTCGATAATGTTAACATAGATTTCGAACATCCGCTCTTTACTCACCATTCTGTTTTTCTCCAAAACCCACACAATCAGCAGTTCTTCTAATTTGCGAGCAATGTTCTTTTTCCTATTCAGAAATAAATTCTTTACCAGTTGCATCGAAACCGTACTTCCACCTCGTGCAAATCGTTTGGTTTTTATGTTTGTAATGATCGACTCTCTAAAAGCACCTAAAGAGAAACCTCCGTGATGAAAAAACGAACCATCCTCCGACATCAAAATTCCATTGATTATGGATTTAGGAATCATTTCAAACGAAATAAAATTTGGATTTGCAGGTCCAAGTTCTACTTTTTTAAACTCTTTGTCATTTTCATAAATGGTATGTGTAAACGAACCATTGATTTTTGCAAAATCGGTGGCTCCTGATTTGATGATTTTAAACTGTTTTTGAATCAAATCCGACTCCAGTTTAAGTGAATCAACCAAGGCCATATCTAATTCAAAATAACCTTGATAGGAGAGTTCTCCGGCAACTTTAATGTCTTTAAAATTGTCGAATAATCCTTTGGGTAAAGAGCTAAATAATTGTTGGGCTGGAAACATTGGTTTGTAAAGAGATAGTATGATTTTCTTGGGGGTTTTTGGCGTAAAATGAGCATAAGGATGGAAATTTAATTGGTTGATTGTAACAGTAGAGGCACTGTCGAACTCCACAAAGTCACTCCCAATGTTTACTAAAAATTGACTTCCAATCTCTTCAAACTTTACGGTATCGGTGGCAATTCTTTTTTGAAAAATATGAAGATTTTTGGCCAGTAGAGAGCCTCCAATTTTGTATTGCTCGTTAGGACTCTCTTCGTTTTTAATTTTAAAGTCGATTGTATCAAAACTTACCGTAGCTTGATTTCTGTGTTCAATCCAAGGAAGTTTCACTGGCGTGTGATTCTCTCCGTATAATTTGATAGAAATCTCTTTATTCTCTTTATCCAATCTGCCAGAAGAGATAAAAGTAGAATTTACACCCGATTCCGACGTGAACACTTTGCTCATAAACTGTTGATCGTGAATATTTAACGATGGGATGCTTAAATCAAAGTGGTGGTTGGGAGTTGAGATAGTGGCTGTAAACCGTTTGAGTTTCATCTGGTTTGGAACCACATCGAATAAAAGGTCCATCATAGCCTCTGCAATTTGAGCATAAGTTTTGCTTTCCGACTGTTTATCATCCGTTTCCCTATCTTTTTTTAGTAAAAAACCATAATTATTTCTCGCTCCATTTTTTTCGATGTTCAATTTACAATCCTCAATTTTAATATCTTCGATGGATAAACGTTTGCTGAAAAGTTTCCAAAAACTGATCTTTACTTTAATCAAATCAGCTAAGAGTAAAGAAGAATTGTTTTTTTCTTTGACCGAAAAACCTTTAAGTTCAACCCCCGAAAATCCTTTGAACGAAATCGATTGATACGTTATTTCCGCATGATGTTCCGCATTAAAAGTATCAATTTTTGAATCTAAATAGTAGGTAAAAATAGGAACTCGTAAACAGATAAAGAGAATTAATAAAAGAAATATCGCTGAAAGTGTCCATGAATAATAACCATAAGGCTTTTTATACGCATGTTTAACTACTGATAGTATTTTAAAAACCTTCATTATAATATATTTAATGGGAAAATATCTATTTCTTATCCACTCTGTTTTCGAGCATCGGCACAAATCTAAATTGACCGTGAACCTCTTCGGAATATTCAGTTTCGGAAGTTTTGGTAATGGTTGTCATAATTTGCACATCCTCTCCCAATGGAATCACCATAATTCCACCCACTTTAAGCTGTTCTAAGAGCTTTTGGGGGACAAACGGGGCTCCACAGGTGATGATTATTTTATTAAAGGGAGCAAAGGCTGGAAGTCCCAAATATCCATCACCATAAAAAAGTTTCATTCGATAATCGAGCGAAGTCATGAGTGCTTTTGTTTTTACAAAAAGTTCTTTTTGGCGTTCTATGCTAAAAACCTTTGCCCCCATAAGAGACAAAACAGCAGCTTGGTAACCTGATCCAGTGCCGATTTCTAATATTTTATCTCCTTTTTTAATATCTAACAAAGTTGATTGAACGGCCACGGTATAAGGTTGTGAAATCGTTTGTCCAGATCCAATTGGAAATGCTTTATCCTGATAGGCAAATTCTAAAAATGATGATTCTAAAAAAAGATGACGGGGAATAATGCCTATTGCGTCCAAAACTGCCTTATTTGTAACGCCCTTTATTTGCAATTCTTCAATTAATTTCTTACGTAATCCCTTGTGTCTGAATGAGTCAACCATTTTGTTTAAAAATTATATTTTGTAAAACCATTTTTTTTAGTTTCTTTTGCGAAATTAATGCTAAATCATCACAAATACAAGCAATGTTGAAAATTGGAATTATAGGAGTAGGGCATCTTGGCAAGATTCATCTCAATTGCATTTTGCAAATACCTGAATACGAACTGGTTGGATTCTATGATATCGACCCGTTGGTGCAGAAAAATATATCTGAAACTTACAATATTGTTAGTTTTGATTCGATCGACGAATTGATAAACAATGTGGATGTTGTAGATATTGTTACGCCAACTTCTGTTCATTTTGAGCAAGCATCTGCTGCAATTCGTAAATTAAAGCATGTATTTATCGAAAAACCCATCGTTGCATCGTCTGATGAGGCTCGTCGGATCATAAATTTGGCCCATGAAGCAAATGTAAAAGTACAAGTAGGTCACGTTGAACGATTAAATCCCGCATTTGTGGCCGTAAAAGATAAAATTACAAATCCTATGTTTATCGAATGTCACCGATTGGCTCAATTTAATCCAAGAGGTACTGATGTTTCGGTGGTATTAGATTTGATGATTCACGACATCGACATAGTGTTGAGTACGGTAAAATCGCCGATTAAAAAGATTCACGCCAATGGTGTTGCTATTGTCAGCGATACATTTGATATTGCCAATGCGCGCATTGAATTTGAAAATGGCGCTGTTGCAAACCTTACCGCCAACCGAGTTTCGTTAGTGAACATGCGAAAAGCACGTTTTTTTCAATCAAATTCTTATATTTCTGTCGATTTTTTAGAAAAAAAATCAGAAATTATTACCTTATCCGATTATATCCAGTCAGAACCCAACTCGATGGTGATTACAACTCCATCGGGAGAGCAAAAAATGGTGGTAATTAACACGCCCGAAATCATTGCTGTCAACTCTATTCAAAGGGAATTGGAGCTTTTTCACCAATGCATTGTAGAGAATACAGTTCCATTGGTTTCGGTCTCCGATGGTGGAAATGCATTGCAAGTAGCGCAACAAATTATGAGCAAAATTAGCTCTTAATCTCTTTTTCTTTTTTTCTTTTCAAAAAGTAGTAATATCTTTGCTTTTATTTCGTTAAGAAACCAACTTAGAACATTACTTTTTATGAAAATATCCTTACGATTTCTCTCTTTTTGCATGCTCATTGCTTTGTTGGCATCCAGTTGCTCTCTTTTTGACAAAAAAGAGCAAATGCCTTCGTACTTAATCATCGATTCTGTGGGGATTAATCCAAACTATGCTGATTATGGCACCTCTAATCAGAACGTTTCAGATGTGTGGGTGTATGCCAACGATCAATTGATTGGTTGTTTTGAATTGCCTGCCAAAATTCCAATTTTAGCCGAAGGTAAAAACAGAATTACGGTACTTGCTGGCATTAAAGTGAACGGAATAAGCGCCACCAGAGCCACTTACCCTTTTTATGCTGCTGCCAATTACGAATGCAATTTATCGCCAGATTCGGCCATTCGATTAAAACCAATTTTTGACTTCGATATCAGCAGTCAAGTAACTTTTAATGAAGATTTTGAATCTGCTGGTGTTCTCTTCGAAAAATCAATTGGGAGCGATACCACGGTGACTTCCACAAGCAATCTAGCAGATGTGTATACAAACACCCAAGATTTAACCGAAGTGAGCAACTATTCAGGCGTGATTAACTTAAATTCTGAAAAAGATAATTTCGAAATAGAAACCATCAATGGATATCCTTTGCCAAAGAATGGCACGTATATTTTTTTAGAGATGAATTACAAATGTACGACTCCTGTAGTGGTTGGGACAAAAGCCATCTACTCATCATCTGTTAATAAAAACCCACTCATTGTATTGAATCCTACCACTACTTGGAAAAAAATATACATCAATTTAACGGTATCCGTAAGCAGCGAAATAAACGCAACTAGTTTTAAAATCTTCTTCGCAGGAGCTCTCCGTTCTGCATCTACGGAGGACAAAGTACTTATTGACAATGTTAAACTAATTCACGCAAAAACCTCCAAACGCTAATTTTTATCGATGAGACATGAACAAGAAACGACATGTATTAAAATATCTTTTTTTCGACTACATCACGGCCGGAATTGCTTGGGCATTATTTTTCTTTTATCGAAAATACTCTGTCAATCCGTCGGTGATTGATGATATTTCAAAATACATTTTCTCTGATTATAAGTTCTACGTCGGCATTCTAGTTATTCCTATCTTTTGGTTGATTTTATATACATTTACGGGTTACTATCGCAAAATTTATCGAAAATCTAGACTTAAAGAGATTTCGCAAACATTTACCATTACTTTATTCGGGACTTTAATCATCTTTTTTGCTTTAATTTTAGATGATGTGATTATCGATTATACCAGTTATTTTAAATACTACATGGTATTATTTTCTCTCCATTTTTCGTTGGTTTACATTCCCCGATTGTTAATTACTACGAACACCATCAAGCAGATTCGAAAAGGAAAAATTGGGTTTAGCTCGCTCTTAATAGCCGCAGACGAAGTTGCACTCCATGTATTAAATTCGCTAAAAGAGCATTATGCAACTACGGGAAACCGCTTTGAAGGCTATGTAACCATCGATGGATTAGAAGTGGAGACTTTAAAAGAACATCTGCCTTTTTTTGGATCTATTGATCATCTAAATGACATTATAGTTAGCAAAGAGATTGAAGAAGTGGTAATTGCTATTCAAAATGGCAAGAGAAAATACATCGAAGAAATTATTGCCAATATTGAAGATAGCAATATGGTGATTAAAATAATGCCTCAAATTCAAGATATTTTATTAGGAAGTGTAAAAATGACCTCCGTAATGGATGAACCATTGATTCAAATATCCCCTGATTTTATGCCTGAATGGCAACGATTTATGAAAAGATCCATGGACATTGTCATCTCGCTTTTAGCCATGATTCTATTATCTCCGCTGATGATTATTCTGGCAATTGGCGTTAAACGAAGTTCCAAGGGGCCTGTATTTTACACACAAGAACGGGTGGGATTAAAAGGTAAATTGTTCAACATCATCAAGTTCCGCTCTATGTTCACCGATGCGGAAACAAATGGTCCGCAACTTTCCTCAAAATTTGACAGTCGGATTACACACTTTGGAAAGATGATGCGCAAAACAAGGATGGATGAGTTACCACAATTTTACAACGTATTAATAGGGGAGATGTCGCTTGTTGGGCCACGCCCCGAACGCCAATTTTATGTCAATCAAATTGTAAAAGTAGCTCCTCACTACAAATTAATGCAAAAAGTAAAACCCGGAATCACCTCCTGGGGACAAGTGAAATATGGTTATGCCGAAAACATCGACGAAATGGTCGAACGCCTCAGATACGACCTCATGTACATCGAAAACATGTCGCTACAAATGGATGTTAAAATTCTAATTCACACCGTTTTAATCGTGTTTCAAGGAAGAGGGAAGTAGAGGGAAGTCCGTAAAGGTGAAAGTTTTCTGCATTCTCATTTTTTAGATTTTTTTAGTTCTGCGGTAAAAATCAGAAAAAAACATTTCCCCATTCACATTTATTCGATGAATCAATTTTGTTCCAAAAACTCATTAATATCTCTGATCCATTCTGATTTGTATTTTTTCAAGTAGTTTTCATGACCAGCTTGGGAGTAGGTTTTTAGTGATTTTTTGCCTTTTAAATTCTGGAATATTTCGTCAATTTCGGCACGGCTGACATTCTGATCTTTTTCTCCATACATTAGCAATGTTGGGCATGAGATTGTTTTAGCGTATTCTGAAGGATTGTGATTAAAAGCCCAAAACCCATTCTGAATGCCACCCCAAAACACAAGCATCGAAGCGGCGGGAAATGAAGGCACGTGCATGTTGTTGAATCTTGCACACACCGTTTTATACATCGAAGCAAATGGACATTCAATGATAATGGCAGATGGTTTCAGAATATAGTCGTTGGCGGCTTTCATTATAGCTACAGAGCCCATTGACGTTCCAAATAACACGATATTTTTCTCGCCAAAAGATGAAATATAATCGTAACAGGTTTTTACCTCTTCAGCTTCGTAAAAACCCAACGTGGTCTGTTTTCCTTCCGAACCACCCGAACCCATGAAATCCACCAACAAGGTATTATACCCAAGTTTGAGAAACTCATCCGACTTGTCGAGCATCGATGATTTTTCTCCACTAAAACCATGAAAAATAATTACCGTCCCCTTAGCATTTTCTGTTTTTATGCTCCAGCATTCAATTTCTTTGTTACTTTTCAGTCGAATTGTTGAATATGATTGCGATGGAACCGCTTTGTTTTCGGGTCGAGGATTATCTACACCCAAAACAAGTGTTTTGCTCTTGTCGAAGAGAGATAATTTGCTCGGATTTTTTGTTTTTTCTACATCATTTCTGGTGAAATGAGTGAATTTGTATGCATGTATCATCGCAACCAAGTTGGCAAAAACAAACAATATTGCCGTTATCCACAATGTGCGCTTAATCAGTTTTGGTTTGTTCATCATTATTTTCAAAAGTTGATTAATTCTAAACTGAAATATTCTTTAATTATTGCAAACGGCTCACAACGTTTATATGATTCGATTTTTCAAAATATTCACCAAGAAGAAGAGCACAGCTTTGCTCAACTTTTCACAGTCAAATTATGAAAAAATTCGGGATGCTCTGTTAACAGTCTCCTGCTATCTCTTCTTCAGCCACGCTTTGCGCTGTTAACTGTTAACTGTTAACTGTTTGTCTCCTGCTATCTCTTCTTCAGCCACGCTTGCGCTGTTAACTGATAACTGTTAACTGATAACTGTATTTCCTACTCTCTATATTTCCTCTTTCCTGATTTTCTTTGTTTGCCCCAGCCAGTTCGACTTCGCCGCGGCGAATCACTGCATCGCCTAGAGGGAGCAAAGAAAATCCTTTTACTTTTCCTAAGTACCTCTTTAGTCGAACTTTCGTATATCCACGAATTTTGTAAAAATTCGGGATGCTCTGATCACTGATAAATGAGTCAAAAGTTCATAAAGTCAAAAGCATACAACCAAATAACAACTGCTAACTGTATTTGGTCGAGCTTTGCTCTGTTAACTGATAACTGTTAACTGATAACTGTTAACTGTTCACTGATCACTGAAAAAAGCTGATTCCTCCTCTTAGGCTCAAATCCGGCTTCCCTTATTTTTTCTTGCATTCGTTCAGCATCTAACTGATAATTAGCGCCTGCGGCTGAAACTACATTTTCTTCAATCATGATAGATCCCATGTCGTTTGCTCCAGCGTGGAGACAAATTTGAGCGGTTTTTGTGCCTACTGTCAGCCACGAGGGTTGAATATTTGGAATATTATGAAGTGTAATTCGGGAAATGGCTATAAATCGAATATAATCTGTGGAAGATAACGTATTTAATTCTTTGTATTTTTTCACCAACGCAGTATTTTCTCCTTGAAAAGGCCATGGAATAAACGAGAGGAAACCGATGGTATCTGCAGGTTTTTTGGATTGCAAGTCACGGATTTTCAATAAATGCTCAATTCGTTGTTCGTTTGTTTCGATGTGACCCAGCATCATGGTTGCAGAAGTTCCAAGGTTGAGTTTATGTGCTTCGTGCATTGCGTCCAACCAATCTTGGGAGGAACATTTGTTTTTGGAGACTTTAGATCTAATTTCATCCACCAATATTTCGGCTCCAGCGCCTGGTAAGGAATCCAAACCTGCTATTATAAGTCGTTCCAAGGTTTGTTTAAAGGTCAATCCTGATTTATTGGCTAAATAAACAATCTCTGGAGGTCCCAATGCATGAAGTTTGAGTTTAGGATGACGTTTTTTTAAGGATTTAAACAACGTTTCGTACTCTTCAAGTCCCAAATCTGGATGCATTCCTCCTTGAAGTAGCAATTGGTCGCCTCCTTTGGCAAAAAGCGCTTCAATCTTCTCATCGTACTCTTCGGGGGTGGTAATATATGCTTTGTCTGATTGGGGAGCACAGTGGAAATTGCAGAATAAGCAACCAGAAGTGCACACATTGGTGATGTTTACATTTCGATCGATGATCCAAGTGACAAAATTTTCGGGATGTAATTTCTTTCGAATCTCGTTTGCCACAAACATTAGTTCAGAAAGAGGAGCTTTAGCGTATAATAAATTCGCTTCATCGCCCGAAATCGGTTCTAAGTTTAATGCTTTGGTGTATATGTTTTGAAATTTCATATATTTTCTGCTTTTAATGCTTTTGAAAACGATGTTTGCCATTAACACAGCAACTTCCAGCCTTTTTTATTCAGTTTATGTGAATCTAAGTTTGATTAAAACAACTAAAAATCGTTTGTTTTGCAACTAATAAATAAGAATATTGGAAGAACTCAATTATTCTTCATCAATATAAATATTTTTTCTAGTTCCTTCGTACATGTCATATTTGAGCATTCTGCACTCAATGGCACCGTTGAATAATGTCAACTTTTGTGAAGGTTTTAATCCAACATACTTGTGAACATTTGTTCCACCGGCAATCATCCACACTTCGTAATTTGCACAATTTTGCTTCAATGTATCGCCAATTTTCTTATAACTTTCTTCCATATCTTCTAATTCCATCCGTTCTCCGTATGGAGGATTAAAAATGATAGTTCCTCCATCTTTGGGAAAATCAAAATCTTCAAAAGAGGACTCCGTGATGAGAATATCTTTGTGTAATTTGGCTTTTTGAGCATTTCTAAGGGTAAATGTCACCATTTTTGGATCGATATCCGACGCATGAATAATTGCATCCGATTCTCCAATGTTGTCATCTGACTCATTTTTGACACGTTCCCACAAATATTCGTCAAAACTTGGCCAGTTCATAAATCCAAAACGTTCGCGATAGTAACCAGCAGGTATTTTGTTTGCAATCATCGCAGCTTCAATGGCAAACGTTCCCGATCCACACATAGGAGCGTAGAAATTTGTATCACCTTTCCATCCTGACAACATAATAATACCAGCTGCCAACACTTCTTTAATAGGCGCTTCGCCCGTGGCCACGCGATATCCACGTTTAAAAAGAGAATCGCCAGAGCTATCAAGTAAAATTGAACATTGATCTTGGCGGATGTAAACATTTACTTTTAAATGGGGTTCAAAACGGTCGACAGTGGGACGTTGGTTGTACTTTTTTCGGAAATAATCCACAATGGCATCCTTACACAACAGCGCTGTGTAGTGAGAATTGGTGAATAGGTCTCCAGAAATCGTAGCATCGACCATAAACGTGGTATCATGTTCGAAAAGTGGATCCCAGTTAAAATTCAAAATCTTATGATAAAAATCCTCTTGAGAGTAGAACTTAAAAGAAAATTGTTCGACTAAAATAGAAAGAGCCGTTCTGCAATTATAATTTGCTTTGTACAACATTGCCAAATCGCCCTCAAAACGAACCGCCCTGTTTAATACTTCAATTTTTGAAGCGCCCATCTCGTCTAATTCAGTGGCTAAAACATCTTCTAACCCAGCCATTGTCTTGGCAAGTATCGTCATTATTCCTTTTCCCATTCCTCTATATTGTTTTAAAATGCAAATTTAGTGAATTTCGGTCAGTTTTTGGAATAAATAATTACAAACAGAGTACAAAATCTATAAAAGAAGTCTAGTCATGAGCTATCGTGATTCCACGATGCCGATCGTGATAACACAAACTCATACACTAAGAAAAACGAAAATGGCTTTTGATCTCTCAAATTTCTAAAAAGAATACCGGCACGCTATCTAAGATCGACCTTGTCAAAAAAGCGTTAAGAAAAAGAGATGATTTTACGGATGAAGCGAGGTGGGTGCGTTGAAGCAAATAGATCCAAGTCTGAAACATCCGTCATGTGAATTAAATTGCCTCCGTAAATCATTTGACTTGGCTCGCGCCATAAAATCACCTCTTTTTTAGCTTTTTTGGCGATGTCTTGTCCCGATAGCTATCGGGATTTTGGTTACTGGAGTTTATCCCGCAAGGCGGGATGTCAAGACAAAAGTGACACTAAAAAAAAGCATCTTCGAAGTAAAAAGGCTTTTATTTTTTGACTAAATTTCGAAATAATGCTATTTTTCTTATGAATTTAAGGTGAAAATTCAATTTGGTAAATTCACAAACAATATCTACTTTTGTCCTAGATTAAAACAATTCGATTTTTTAAAATTATCTTATATAACTCCAATGTATC
>JBBRGJ010000042.1:0-23925 GCA_038240835.1 Bacteroidales bacterium
ATAGTTGTAAGTTCTTGTGTTGTTGCCATATTTTGTTTTTTAGCAAAAGTACGACTTATTTTTATAATTTCTTGGATTCTGACGTTCAAAAAGCTCTTACTTTAATCCTCAATGAATACAATGGCGAAATTAATATTTTAGTGTAATTCCTTAAATCCGCAACCAAAATAGCATTATAACAAAATTTTGTCAAAAACCAAAAACCACCTTGCTTCGAAGAGCTTATTTTTGATTAATACTTTTGTCTTGATACAAAAGTATTCAAAAAATCAAGACTTCGCCAAAAAAGCTAAAAAACAAATAATTTTGCTGAACGAGCCAAGCAATGGGATTTACGGAAGCGATTTTGTTCACAAGACGGATTTTGATGTCTGGCATCTATTTTCTTCATCTCACCCGCCTCGTCTTAACCTCAAAATTATCTGTTTTTCTTAACGCTTTTTTGACAAGGTCGGTCTGAGATAGCAATATTCATAAATTATTTTTTCACTAAAGTAAGTGAAATTTATCCTATACGTAAATATCTGTAATCTAGTATGTTAATTGTAATCTAAACAATTGGTTGCGGATTTAAGGTTATAAAAAAAAACGCTCATTTGATAATCACGAAGCTATCCTGACAGAGTACCCGACTTTTTATATTAATCTGCTCACAGTCATTTACCCTTTATCCCTGATTTTTTTTGGATGAATCTCATTATTGCATTTGATAATAGTCTGTTGTAAATCCTATAATCAATTATACAGCGAAGTAAACTCAAACGTGTTTCCGTTAAATAATCCCTTATCCCCAAGTTTTAATTCTGGAATTACTAACAGCGACATAAACGCTAAAGTCATAAATGGGGCGGACAATGAGGTGCCAAATGTTTGTGCTATTTGGTTTAAATGGAGATATTTTTCGCCAATTTTATCTACTGTTTCGTTGGACATGATTCCGGCAACCGGCAGAGGTAAAACTATTTTTTCGGAGTGGGAGCAGGTTGCAATTCCTCCCTTGCAAGTCACCACTTGATTGATGGCGTTTACAATGTCTTCGTCGGAAACTCCTACGGCAACGATGTTGTGGCTGTCGTGGGCAATACTCGAAGCCAAAGCGCCCGATTTTAGTCCAAATCCTCTAATAAATGCAACGGCAGGATCGGCTTTCTGATATCGGTTGTAAACCACAAGTTTCAAAATATCTTGAGAGGTATCACTTTGCAAAGTCCCATTTTGTCCAATTAATTTTGCAATGGATGATTTTGTAAACAGCTGTCCATCTTCTACTTCAATTACTTTGATGGATCTGTTTTTATCCGCAACTTCAATGGCTTTTTTGGTGATTAATTCAGCATTGAAGTTATTTGGAGTTACTTCTAATGGAAGCACTTCAAAAAGACATTTTCCCTTTTCGGCAACTTTTATCCCATTAATAAAGGTGGAAAGGATGTTGAACGATTCAAAATTGTCGATGATGACAAAATCAGCAAAATCTCCTTTTTGAATCAATCCCACGGGGAGATGATAATGGTCGATGATGTTTTTACTGCAAATAGTCAATACATCTAATATGTTGTACCCCTTGGCAAGGGCTCTTTTCACGAGTTGGTTGATGTGCCCTTGAGCGAGTTCGTCCGGATGCTTATCGTCGGAGCAAAACATGATCATTTCGGGATGAGTGTGGATTAAAGGCAACAAATCATCAAAATTTTTGGCAGCACTGCCTTCTCTAATTTGTACTTTGATGTGGTTTCCAATTTTATCTAACGCTTCGGCAATGTTCATACACTCATGGTCGGTTGAAATTCCACCGCTGGCGTATTTTTTCAACTCTTCGCCTTGTATGCCTGGTGCGTGACCATCCACAGGTTTGTTATTCGCCTTTGCGGCATTTAGTTTTGCCCAAACTTCTTCGTCGTCAAATATTACTCCCGGAAAATTCATCATCTCGGCCAAATAATAAATGTCTTTCATTTCGAGCAACTCTATGATTTGTTTGGAGTCGATGACCGCACCTGCCGACTCAAACGAAGTAGCCGGAACACACGATGGAGCGCCAAAAAAGAACTTGAAAGGAGTCTGTTTCCCATTGTCAATCATAAACTTAACTCCATCGATGCCCAAAACATTCGCAATTTCGTGCGGATCGGATACTGTAGCGACGGTGCCATGAACAACCGCTTTTTGAGCAAATCGGGCAGGAGTAACCATCGAACTTTCAATATGCACGTGCGCATCAATGAGTCCCGGAATGATGTACTGACTATCGGCAACGGATTCTTCGATGATTTCCACGATAAATCCATTCGACACTTTTATTGTTCCTTGATATATGCGTTGATTTACAACATCTACAATGTTTCCAGCTATTGAATAATTGTGTTCAGATTGGTTGTTCATGTTTAAATAGTTATGATTTGTTTTTTATTGAAAAATCGTGGCAAAAATGAGAATAAATGAGCACGGGAAAGCAATTGCTAATTCACGATTGGTAAATATTTGAGTCATGAAATTCATCATACATTTCCCTCCACAATTTTTATTTCATCACTATTTAAACCGTAAATTTGATAAACCAATTGGTTCACCTCATTTTCCATGTTTGAAATTTTGGTTGAAATGAATCTGTAATTTCTGATTTGTTCTTCAAAATATTCAATCCATTCAGATTCTTCAGATAATAAAAATGTAATTTTCTGTTTTATTAGCTCCTTTTTGAATTCGGTAAAATCAAGTTCAAACCAATTTTCGAGTTTTTTTGTTAGTTTTATGTTTGAATATTTGCTCAATACAAGTTTGTGAAACTTCGATTGAAGTTTTTGTGTTTCAGTAGTCTTTGAAATTAATTCATTTGTGATATGCGTCAACTCATTTGCTTGAATTTCAGAGATATTTGGAATAGGAATTTGCTCAAAATATTGTGGTTTTACTTCAATATATCCACCGTTTCTGACGACACAAATATTCGTAAGAAAATACCAAACTAGCTTTGAATTAAATATAGCGACTAAAAATTTATCATTCGTAGGCAAAATTACGGCTGGTGCATTGATATAAGTGCCTGTTTCGTCGTAAGCAAACTTGTTTGAATTTTGAAGATTCGGAAATACTACTTTTGGCTTTTCAAATAAATCATAATAGGCACAATTTCTCAATTCCCAGAAAAAATCGCCTTTATCAAATCTGTTTTTGGCTCTATCATCAAATTGTAAAATTTGATGAATCAAATTAGGAAATTCCATCTTCAATTTCTCAATTGCTTCACTTTCTGAAATTTCATTTCCATAAGATTTTTTTGTCCATCTGCTTTCGAAAAGAATTAATTGCTGAACACTTTCTGCAGCAATCCACTTTTCAAGTTCTTTCCCTTCATAAATTGGTTTAACGTGTTCACCAAGAGGAAATGTGTTGGGTAGAATGAAAGCTTCATTTAAAGCGGTCTTTACGCCATAGTAACATTTCCCATAAACATCTCTAACAGTTTTATTTTGTTTCAGTTTTTCAATTAACTCAACTGCATGATTGCTTTTGAAACTCCAATTTTCTATATCCAATGAAGTTTGATCTACAGAAACTAGTTCATGAAAATCAATGTCAATTACAGCCGACTGACTCGATTTTGGAATTTTTATATATTCAAATGATTCATCTATCGCATGTTGATTTTTCGCAATAATAATCACAGGATAAGTTGTTGCTCCTTCAAAAATTTGAACTTCTGTAAAATCGATATATTTTAGAAACTGTATTTTATTTTGCAAATAATCCCGAACCGAAATTCCAGCTGTTGTTTTGTCAAAGGTATTGGAGATAAACCCAAATAAACCATGTTTTTTTAATAGTTTAAACGACTGCTCATAGAAATATGAAAACAAATCGCCTGACGGATTAAAAACTCCATAGTTTTTTGCTAAATAATCTCTACAAAATCCTAATAACTCTGCTCTTACATACGGTGGATTTCCAATCACCACATCAAAACCACCTTTGTACTCTGTGCGGAAAGCATGATCGTGCGAACATATCATCCTGTCCACAAGGGGTTGCAACCCCTTGTGGATATCTGGGAGGTTATGTTTCTCACGATTATTATGAATATATCCTTCAACATTTTTTAAATATTTTTCGGAATCTACTTCTCTTCTGTCAAATTTCTGAGCCCATAGATTGAATGTTTCATCCTTTTGTATTCCTAAATGTTCTTTGAATAATTGGGCAGATTTGCCTTTTAGTTTTCTAACAATGTTGGAAAGTTCCTCTTCTTCGCACACCAATATTATATGAACATGATCGCTGCAAATATTAAATTCCAAACAGTTGTACTGGTCTTCAGAAATTATTTTTTCAAGTATTTCAGCTACTTTTAGGGCATCATCATTATCAAGATAAATACTGCGGTCGATATGTAATTCCCCGGTGGCTCGTGGCCGTCTCACTCTGTAACGAATCATTCTCTCCGAAGTACGAGTGTCGTGGGTTACCCAGGTTACATGCCAAGCTTTTTTCTGTTTTTCTCTAAATATATTTGGAAACTCTTGATGCCAATTAAATGCTTTATCTCCTGCAACTTCTGGGTCGTCGATGAGGGAATTTCCACATTTAATATTATTGTTGAGTTTGTTTAATTTTCGTCCCTTTTGGGCAGTTCGTAGCCAAAGTGAAAGTTTTGCAATTTCTACCGATTCTTCGTTTAAATCGACTCCATAAATGTTTTTTTCGAGAATATCTGTGGCAATATCGGAGAAAATCAGATCACCTCCCAAAAGTTGAGCTCGTAAATCATCAATTTTTCGGTGTTCGATAATTAAAAAGTCTAAAGCTTGGTTCAAAAATGCACCAGAACCACAAGCTGGGTCAAGAATGGTTAAATTTAAAAGCCAATTGCGATAATCCGTTAATTTGTCATCAAGGGATTTAATGGTCTCTTTTTTGCGATTTTTCCGACCTTTGGCGTATTCTTCATCAACAATATCAAGTTCTGTGCGTTTTTCTTCGCAAAGTTTTCCAACGGTGTTTTCAACAATGTATTTGGTGATGTATTTTGGAGTGTAAAAAATTCCATCTTTTTTACGTTTAGTCTTTTGTGATTCAACTTTTTCCCCTTTTATTTCAGCTTGCACATTCTCAATTTCACCCAAAGAGTACTCAAAAATATGTCCAAGAATATTTACATCCACATCGGTTTCAAAATCGTACTGACTAAGAATTAACGTGTGTTTGTGTAAAATATCATCATCTATTGAAATATTGTCAAGTATTTCATCTGGTGCGAAAAGCCCTCCGTTGTATGCGAAAATTTCATATTTTTTGCCTTTATAACCTGTGTTCATATATCCGAAATATTTTTTAAATCGGTCGTATAATGGAACATATTCGTCAAGTTCGTCTTTTAAAGTCGCCCATTGTTTTACAATCTCACTGATGGAGTTTGGCGGGAGTAATAATCTGTCTTCTGCAAAGAGAATAAATAAAAAACGGTCAAGAAGTTTTTGCGTTTTTTTGAAAAGTAAAAGTTTATCGGTTTCTGGATTATTCTTTACAAGATTGTTATAAATGGCTTCACGAAATTTTGAATAATCGGCATACAACTTTTTGGTAATGTTTTCCTCTTGTAAAAGCGATGATTCTTTTATTTTCTGTGGTATTCCGTTTAATAAATTATCTTTCGCCAGACAAAGCCACATGATAGAAAATTGCTCTCGAGAGAGATTAAACAGATCAAAATCTAAGTGATCTACTGCATTTTGAATATAAAACCTTAGTTTTTCAAAATTAGAAGTGATTACATAGATGCATTTTGGATGATGGTTTTTATAACCAAATGCTTGAACTTCAATTTTATCTAAATCGAGAGTGTTAGTTCCCTTTAATTCAATAACTGCAATAGCATCCTCACCCAATAAAATTGCACCATCCGCTTTTTTGCTATTGATGATGTTTTTTAATTCTGTGGTTAGATTAAAATTAGGGTTTGGATTAAGAGTATATCCAAAAATAGAGACGAAAAGTTCCCTCAGGAAACCTTCTTGGAATTGTTCTTCCTTCGCATTTCTAATGTTTTCCTGAATCTCAGAATTTTCAAAATAGTCTTGAAACTGTTTGTATTTCTGATCAATAAGGACGGAATCTAATTCAGTTAAATATTTTTTCTCTACCGATTTTTGGAATAAACTCATCTTGTATAATCTTATTTTTTAATCTGGGGATAATAAGTTGCTGTATAGTTTTCTAAGCTAATGGATGAAAAAAAGTGTATAAATTCTCTTAAAATTCCCTACTCCTCAATCTTGATTTTTTGATCTTCAAATTCAACGATGTCACCTGCTCTGAGTTTTTTTCGTTTTTGAAGTTCTGTCTCCTCGTTTACTTTCACCAATCCATCGGTGATGATTAAATTTGCATCTCCACCAGATTCAGCCAAGTTGAGAAGCTTTAATAATTTATTTAATTCGATAAAGGGATGTCCTTCAAGATGAAATTCTGTCATTTTGTTTCTGTTTTTATTCCTCAAAATTAATGATTTTTTTCCAATAGTTTATCAAATATAATAATTGAGATTCCATACTTCACTCCGTTTCGTTCGGAATGACATTATAAGGTTATTTTAAATCTCATTGAACACTGACGATTATGTCATTCCAAACGCAGTGAGGAATCTCATGGTCTTCGAAGTAAAAAAGTCTTACTTTTTTCACAAACCCTAGTTATCATGCAATTTCCCTAGGACATTAAAAAAAAACCTTTTAACCCATCGAAAAAAATCGAAGGTTGGTGAAAAAAAACAAACACGAAGTTTAATGTTATAAACTCCGTGTTTTAATAAGTTTTAAAAATAAATTTGGATTACCTTAAAACGATGGCTTGCCACTATCTTTATGCGTTTTGTCAAAAATATTAAATCTTCCGATGAGTGTAATTTCGTGATTTGATCGAGCAAGGACACTCGATGGTCCCGTTACAAAGTCGTAGGAGTAAACAAATGCAAAGTTATCGGTGATTCTCATACCTACGGATGCTAATAGTGCATCTCCAATTCGGTATCCAACTCCTGCTAAGAATCGTTCTTGAATCAAGGCTTTTACATTTATATCTAATTTATTGAACGTCCCGTTGCTTTTGAAAAATAGGGAAGGGGTGATGGTTAGATTTTCTGATAATCGAAAGCTATAGGAAGCTATTCCATAAAAGTGCCGTGGAATATTGTTGTAATCGTACGCATCAAATCTGCTTGTAATATGGGTAGACGAAAATTGCACATCGAGTTTTTTCCACATAAATCTGGCTCCAAAACCAAAGTCGGGTTTCACTTTTGTCTCTATTAACCCATTCTGAATAAGTGGTTCGTTTCCTTCGAAAACAAGATGATTCAGATCCAGTCCTCTGGAGGTGATGCCTGCAGAGAGTCCAAAACTCAAACTTGTAGAATCTCCCATTTTGAATGTGTATGCATACGATAATTTTGCCGCAGTATTAATCTCTCCCCCCAACTTATCACGAGAGGCTGTTAGTCCAATTCCTCCGATGGTTGGGATAATCGTATGTGCATTTAGCGCAAAAAACTGGGGTGAATTTGAAAATCCAAACCATTGCGATCTGCCCAAAAGTGAAATATTGAGATCTTTGTTTACTCCCGCAAAAGCAGGGTTTACAGAGAGCTGATTATTCATATAATTGCTACATTGGTAATCCGTTTGTCCCTTGATGTTACAAATCAACGTGCCCAATATTAGTATTGTTAATCCTATATTTTTCATAGTCATTCTTGTATTTTAAGAGAAATTATTTATCTAATTACCGTTACATCACCTTTGTACTCAATCACGTTGCCGTCGTTAGAATTGTACTTAAGGGTGAAGAAGTAAGTACCTGTGTTCAGGTCTTCACCATTGAATTTTCCATCCCAGCCGTCTACGCCTTCATAAAGTTTATCTCCCCAGCGACTGAAAATTGTAATCTGATATCCTTTTAAGAATAGATCATTATATCCATCTCCATTGGGCGAAAATGAGTTGTAAATGCCAATCACATGAATCGGGATTTTTGGACTACTGAAACACATATTTGGTTCGCTAACTTCTACACTAATCTCATCTTGGTCTTTTAAACTTGCGGATGTGTATGTGTTTGAGGCTGAATTTTGAACAATCGTATTATTTAGATAGAATGAATAGTTGCTATATCCAGAAGGTATTACTGTAAATGTGGTAATTTGATTGGTAAACAATGTATCACTTGGATTTTGAAGAATTGTAACTTCAATAAATGGCAATACGGTGACATCAAAAGAAGCGGTATCACGACATCCATTTCCATCTACGCCAAATACTTGATATGTGGTGTCTGCCGTTGGATAAATTAGATAATTAGGGGTGTTGATTCCATTGTTCCAATGATACGAAGTGGCGCCTGTAGCCGATACATTTATGCCTTGATAGCGACAAATAGTAGTATCTGAATTCAGTATGATTACTGGATTTGTATGAACAACCACTACTAAACTGTCGTCGTTTACACATCCGTTTGCATACGTTATTGTCTGTTTGAAATATCCGTTTAAAGCTACTAATGCGTTGGATTGTATTGGATTTTGATTGGTATTGCTCCATCCCATGGGACCATTCCATAAATAAGATTGCCCCGCCGATGAATAGAGTTTTAACGAATCTCCAGCACATATTGGGGAATTGCTGTTTAGAATGGGTTTTGGATTTGTTTTTACATCCACCACCGTTGAGGTGGAAGCAGTGCAGCCATATTGATTTGTAACTACCACCGAGTATGTGCCACTCAAAGTATTGTCAATCGTTTGAATAATCGGATTTTGAGCGGAAGATGTATACGAATTTGTTCCTGTCCAAGCATATCCTACGCCACCACCTGCTATTAACTGAATGGAATCGTAAGCACACAGTGGACTGTTGGATGAAATGGTTGGAGTTGGATTGCCATAAACAATTACGTTCAACGAAATGGTGTCTTTACACGTAAAATCGTTGGTGACTATCACGGTGTACAATCCACTGTCCGCATATGCGACAGGGTCGATGATTGGATTTTGAATAATACTAGAATATCCATTTGGACCTTCCCAAGAGTATTGTGAGCCTCCACCGGAATATAAATTTAACAGATGTCCTGCGCAAACTGCTGGACTACTGCTAATTGTGGCAATTGGTTTCGCATTTACAACTAACGGTGTCTGTGCCGAGGCAGTACAGCCAAATCCGTTGGTGGCAATTACGGTATATGTTCCACTCATCGATGGGATTGAATGTGGGATGGTTGGGTTTTGGTCGGTATTTGTGAATGTTGATCCATTAGACCATGCCCAACTTATTCCTCCCGTTGAAGATAATTTAATGGTGTCTTGCTGACAAACGGGACTGTTGGAACTGGCAGTTACTATTGGGTTTGGATTGACCAATACGGTTGTTTGTGCAGTATCCTTGCATCCAAATGAGTTGGTTACAATTACCGTGTAAATTCCACTTTGAGTTGTAATTGCATTTTCGATTGAATCATTTTGTTTGGCAGAAGTGTAGGAGAGTGGACCACTCCAAAGGTAGCTTGTTAGACTGCTAGGAGTAGAGGATAGTTTTAATGTTTTTGTTTGACAAATGGGTGAATTGGATGTAGCCGTAGCGATTGGATTTGGATTTACGACAACGTTGGTATACGCGGTATCTTTACATCCAGCTATGTTGGTGACAATTACCTGATATAATCCACTGCTAGTAACTAATGCATTTACGATTGAATCGTTTTGTTTTGCAGAAGTATAGGAGAGCGGTCCACTCCAAAGATAACTGGTTAAACCAGCAGGAGAACTTGATAGTTTTATGGTTCTAAATTCACAAATGGGTGAATTTGAAGTGGCTGAAGCTATCGGATTTGCATTTACAACCACGGTTGTTTGTGCACTCGCGGTACATCCGTACGTATTTGTTATTGTTACAGTGTATATGCCACTGCTATTTACCGGTGCATTTGTAATGGAAGGGGACTGGCTGCCCGATAAGAAACTCAATGGACCCGACCAACTGTAGTTGCTTTGACTGTTGGGTAATGAGCTGAGGTCTATCTTTCCATTTTCACATATTGGCGAATTTGATGATGCAGTGGAGGCTGGTCGCGAATTTACAACCAAGGTCGCTTGTGCTGTTGCTGTGCAACCTAAACTGTTTGTTACGGTTACTGTATAGACTCCTGCACTAGCCAAAATACTGGTTGGAATATTTGGATTTTGAACTGCACTGACAAATCCATTTGGACCGCTCCAACTGTAACTTACACCACCTGTTGAACTTAGTTTTACAGAATCGTTTAAACAAATTGGAGTAATAACAGATGCAGTAGGAGTGGGGACTGGATTTACTTTTACAGAATCAGTTTTGATATAAATACAACTCCCTTGGGTGACGGTAAGTGTGTATAATCCCGCAGATGTTAAAGAAATATTTGGAACCGACAATATGCTATTCGAGCCGGTAATTCCTCCCGGACCACTCCATGCATAAGTGATGGGTGTAGCTGTTGTAGAGATTTCTGCCACTAATGATAATGTAGAATTTTGACAGACTGTTTTTGTGCCAGCAATGTTTATCTCACTAAATTTTGCTATAAATCCATCATAACCTCCACCTGCAAATGAGGGTTGAAATGAACCAGGAGTTGCGATTGAAGAGCTAGACATCGTTGTCCCGCAAACGTATATTTTAGATTGATTGTTGATTTTTACATCAGAGCCTCGTTCTCTGCCTGCCCCGCCAAAATAGGTTGCCCATTGCCTCACACCGAGTGTGTCAAAACGCATAATGAGTGCATCTGCAATCCCATTATTGGTTGATTGAAATGCATTTGCCGTGCCTAGTCCAGGTGAATAGGATTCAAGGATAACGATGGCTTCGCCATTGCACGCCGTGGTGACTGAGTTTGCATTCTCAAGCGAAGTTCCTCCAATATATGTTCCCCACTTGCGAACTCCAGAGGTATTGAAACAGGCTAAAAAACCACTGCTGTTGGTTCCTGGTTTGGTCGCAATATACGATCCTGGCGATGCAATATTATTTTTTGAATATGTATTCCCACACATATAGATTAAATTCCCGGCGGGTGAAAATGAAACACTTGTCCCAAGGTCAAATAATGTATCTCCATAATAGGTAAACCATTCTATTGCTCCATTTGTGGTGATTTTCATTAAAAAAGCATCAAGGTTGTAGTTGGCTGGATTGTAGTTGGGTTGCTGAACTCCACCTATTGACAACGATGGGTTTTGTGTAATTCCTGTAAGGTAAACGCTATTGGTGAAATCCCAACAAATTCCATGACCAGAGTCATGATTCCATCCACCATAATAAGTTCCCCAAACAATAGCTCCAGTAAGGGCGAATTTTGCAATGGTAATGTCGCTATTGCCGCCATTTACTGCTTGTATTGGAGTAGCTCCTGCAACTATTTTAGGATCAGCAACAGAGGTTGAGGTAATGTAAATTGCATCCAAAGAGTTAGTAATTGCGGGTGGATTGTCTTCTAATGATACTTGATATGCATGTCCATAATACGTTCCCCAAATTAATGCGCCATTGGTGTAATTGAATCGTGCAATAAAAGTTGCATATTCGCCCGCGACAGCAGGATAAATAGGCTCATGAGCCAAATAAGCTATTCCACTGGCAGAGGAAGTTCTTCCAATAATATTTACCCCATCATTCCCTGGAAGAGGAATGTCAAGCGAAATACCAATTGCTCCATCCCAGCCGGTGCCGCCATAGTAGGTGCTCCACTGTCGAACTCCACTTTCGTTAAATTTTACCAAAATAACATCATAATACCCAGCAATGTTAATTTGGTGGATGCCTATGCCTGTGGTAGCTAACGATGACGATTGGGTGTTTCCTGCTCCGTAAACATCGTTGGTTGCTGGTGATATTGACATTTTTACAATCCATTCATCAGAATTTCCGCCAAAGTAGGTTGCCCATTCCAAAATTGGAGCTGGATCTATGATAAGCGTTTCGCCCTTTTTTTGAGGGGTATTTGTAAAAAGTCCTACGGTAAACTCATTCTCTTTTTGCTCTATTATTTTGTATTCAACCACTTGTTTCACCTGAGTTTCTCTAATCCAACTGGCAGGAATCATCTCGTGCATGTTTCCATTTGAAGTCTTAATGTTTATTTTATCTTTATTGATCGAATATTCATCGGCTCCGGTGTATTTTAATTTTATTTGACTGATGTCGCCGTTGTCTTTTACTATAAAGTTGTATTCCACAGATTTGTCACCCTCTTGATGGACAATAAATTCCAAATCAATGCCTGGATATATCTCTAGGTAGGTGACTTTTTGATATTTATTTAGTCCTAAAACTCCTTTTTCGGGCGTGCCTGGAGTGTAATAGTTCACAAAATCCGATGAGGGTTCTTCTGCAACGATTTGCGCATGTTGGTTTGCACCTACTAAATCAACATCTATTCTGTGAAAATGGTAGATGGACTCTTTGGATAAATCTCCCTCTTTGAGCGAAGAACCGACACCTGTCACATCGCTTTTTGAAATCTTTTTGCGCTCAACGGCATAAGTATCATAACTAAATCCACTGCTTTTGAGTTGGACATTTAACCCGTTACTTCCCGAATAAAGATATTTTACAGAAGTGTTTGGTTTGAAGTTCTGATCATAAACTTGCCCTTTATTCTCAATAAATCCTTTAGTTGCTTGAGTGAGTTCGCTTTTCGTTTGAGCATTTAATTGCCAGGTGGTGACAAATAATGACAAAGTGATAATTCCCTTAAAAATTAAATTTCTTATTCTCATGATTGTATAATCTTTTATTATTTGAGCAAAATTAATAAAAAATTCTTTAGTTTTAGGTGTTTTTTCTATTTATATTCTGTCTAAATTGCAGATAAATGTTAGATGTTTTGAGTTTTGCTAACATTTTCGTTAAAAAAAAAGCACAAGTATCAAAAAAAAATCATGCAGAGACTTCATCCGAAAAAATTGGAAATAAAGGATTGATGACAGTGGGGAGATTCATCAATCTTTTCAACTAAATACAAACAGTGCAGTCGTGTTCTTTTAACGGTCATATTGAGACTTCGTCCAATAAAATTTTGGAAATAAAGGGGGAATAACAGAGAGGAGAAACAACTATATTTGGAGCTTATAATAAGCATTGTGGCTATTTTAGCGAGCATCATACTGAGTTAATCGAAGTATTAAAGAAAGAGCTTTTTCAAAGCACTTTTTGAAGCCCTTCGATTATCACGATAGCTATCGTGACAGGGTGACCAGAAAAGAAGCAATATTCCAATTCTGTCATTGGTAGACTTTTATCCAAAAAGAATTGGAAATAAAGGGGTTAATTGACATCATTAAAAGATGTGATTTTTTCACTGCTTTTGGCTTTTTCTCTCCTCGATGTTTTTAATCTTAAAATATGAATACTCACACCCGTGGCTATGATCAGTAAAAATAGATCGATGAATATTGACACATCTGTTAATATAATGGATGATGAAATGGTTGCCCAAAGTAATGTTAAAGCCATTATTTTTGCGTAGAGGGGAATTCCGTTTCCATTTCGATAGTTCCTTATATATGCACCACACCACTTGTTTTGCAGTAACTTTTGATAATATTTTGGCGATGATTTCGCAAACAATGCAGCAGTTAGTAAAAGAAATGGAGTGGTGGGCAACAGAGGAAGGAATGCGCCAAGTATTCCCAAAAACAATGAGATGAATCCTAAAATGATGTATATTCGTTTTGACATTAATTATTCATGTTTTTAATTTTTCCAGCTAAATCCAATTTTACTTCCCCCATCATCGGTATTGGTGATGATTAAACATTTCGGAATCTCTTGTTTCATCTCCTCTACGTGAGAAATTAATCCAACAATTCTATTCTCCATGCGCAACGCCTGCAGTGTTTGAAAAACTGTATGCAGCGATTGGTTGTCTAATGATCCAAATCCTTCATCCATAAAGAAAAAGTTTTGTAAGATGTTGCTTTTTCGATTGATGATGTCCGAAAGGGCCAACGCTAAACACAATGATGCTTGAAATGTCTGTCCGCCCGACAAGGAGTCGCCACTGCGTGTATAACCCTGGTTCATGTGATCTTTTATGTCAAAACCATTTTCCGAATTTAAAACCAATTCGAGGTGACCATTGGTTAGTTTTATAAATTTTTTATTTGCCTCTTTGCACAGATTTTCAAGATAATACGTGGATACATAGTTTACAAATCTATTGCCTTCAAACATTTTTTTAATCTTAGTCAAATCACCAATTCGATTGGATAATTTCTCGTCCTCTTCAATGAGCACTTGATGATCGGACAGCTGTTTTGTTAGTATTTCCAACTGTTTGCTTAGCTTTCCTCTCTGCTCCGTTGCACTGCCAATCTGATTATTTATCTCCGCTACTTGTACAATAATTTCTTGATGAACCAACGGATCGTAATTCGAACTATTACTCTTCTCTTCCAGTGTTTTAAGTGCTGATTTTACCCCAATTATTCGCTCGTCAAATTCTTTAATAGCAGACTCTTCGGTTTCTATATTCAGCGTTAAATTGGAGAATGTCGTGAACCATTCATCTTTAAATTCTGGGTGAATTAAACGCTCTTTATCTAATTGTGTATCAATGTCTTGTTTTTGTTGGGTAGCTTGCAACAACTGTTTATTTAGCTCTTCCAACGTGCCTTCCAATCCTGATAATTTGTTTTTGAGCTCCGCTAAGTTTTGCTTGTATTGCTCAAAATTATGTTCTATCGTTTGATGTCGTTGGGTGAAATCTGCTCCAATTTTAACCAATTCATCTTCGGTTTTTAAAAGATATTCTTCTGATAAAAGCTGTTTTAATGATTCGATTCGCTGTTTGATCAATGTATTTATTTCAGCTTTCTTTACTTTTATTTCAAAAAATGTTTTTTCAATAGTTTCGAGTTCCAAAACTGTATTCTCGAGCAATATTCGAAGGTCTTTCAACTCTTTCTCTTTTGTCTCTATGACTTTTGTGTTGGTTTTGTGTTTTTCTATTTGTTGATTTACAACGAACTTATCTTTGAGATCTTGACTGTATGTAAAACTGTTTTCGTGGTTTTTGTATTCGTTCCGTTGAATTTCTAACTCTTTTTTCGCACTCTCAATTTTTGAAATTAATCCCAATTTCTGATCTTGCTTATTTTTTAATTGTATTTCGGAACTCTTCAGCGCTTCGAGATTCGTTGAGACCAACTTTTGATTTTTCTGTTTTTCGGATAATACCTCTGCTACATTCTTGTATTCAATAATGGTTGGATGCTCGAGGGCACCGCACAACGGACAAGGTTTGCCATCATGAAGCGAATCCGAGTAAACAGAAAGTTGCTGCGCCAACATTAATTCGCTAATTTCTGTCTCTAACTCTTGAAGCTGATTTTTTTGTGTGAGGATCAGTGTGGCAATTGTCGTGAGCGATTTTTCTAAATCATCAAAACTATCTATGTTCACACTTTTTAAAATGGAATGAATGTCGCCCACAATTATTGAGCAATCTGCCTCCAACGATTTTACACGTTCACTTTTTTCGTTTCCCTCTTTTACAATTTTCTCTTTCACCACATGCCAACTTTTGGCGTCATTCAAACTGGTGTAATCTGCAAGTAGTCCTTTCAGACGCTCTAACTCCATCTCTGTCTCTTTTACTGATTTTGTTTTATCAGCTTTTGATTGACTTAGCGTAGAAAGTTTTTGTTCCGATTGAAGTGATTCTGATTCTAAAATCTTAATTCTAATTTGGTTGTTTTTAATCTCAATCAAATTTTTCACATCCAACGATTTGTCAAGTAAAATTGCCCTGTTCTCAAAATCGGGTGTGAGTTCTACTATTTTGTTCTGAAAAACTTCTATTTGATGGCTGAACTCTTTATGTTCATCTTTTTTACCTAAAATACTCTTGTTCAGCGATTCTAATTGAGAATTTACAGCCCTTTGTGACTCTAAAATTGGCTTAAATTGAGAAATATAAATCCGATACCAACTCAGTTGCTGCCGTCTATTTTCTATTTCAATTCGATTTAATTCAGATAATCTCAATTTTTCTCTAAGCTTATTTATGTCGTCGATATCTTTTCTAAGTTGATCAAAAATGACTTTTTTAGCGTCTAACTCAATTTTTGCCTTATTTTTTTCGGCAATGGATGTTGTAATCTCCTCAATTTGTCCATTAATCAGCTGTAACTCTTCTGAATTTATGACTCCAATGGCCGATAATGCTCCCTCTATTTCACTTTTCCGAGTGAGCGATTTGTTAATCAACGACTGAGTTTTGAAAAATAAATTGAATTTTTTTAAATCAAAAATCTCTTCCAACATTAGAGATCTCTCTTTTACTCCAAGCTTTAAAAACTCCTGAAATTTCCCTTGCGGAATAATAATAGTTCGTTTGAAGTTTTCGTACGATAAACCAATCACATCTTCAATATCCTGGGTGGTAATGGGCGTTTTTTTCTCAAAATCATGTTCGTCTAAAAGGTAGCAACTTCGAGAACTTTTATTGATGTCTTCGTGCTTTTTCGAATTTCTTCTTGCGTGACTATAGGTGTTGTAATACTTTCCATTGTTGGCTCTAAACGTGAAATCGATGGTCATCTCGTTGGACGAAAGATTCATCATATTGTATTTTAGCCCTCTGGTGTTCAGCCGTTCTATTTTCCCATATATTGCAAATGTGATGGCTTCCAAAATACTGGATTTTCCACTTCCTACCGTTCCAAAAATGCCAAAAAGATGGTCGGATGTGAGTTCTCTAAAATCGATGGTTTGTTTCTCCTTGTAAGAGTAAACGCCTTTTATTGTGAGTGTAATAGGAATCATACTTCATCCTCCTCTGTATTGATTTCTTTAAACAGGTTCATGATTTCCTCGCTGGGCGTAATCCCGTTGTTCAGGGCTTTAAAGTATTGAATAAACATGGTTTCAGTGTTCAAATCCATAGCTGTTATATCTATTTCATCGGCTTGATCGGTTTTGTTTAACACTAGAATTAACTGAGCAATGTTTGAATTGGATTGTATAATTCTTTTTTGCTCTTCGGTGTTTAAATGGATGTCTGTTCGGATGGTTAACTCAATCAGTGGCTCTGGATTGTTTTCCAACCAACTTATTGCCTCTGTAATGTTGTCAAAACTTTTGCGCACCAGCATTTTTGGAGTTTCTAATTCCAACGGTGTGATTATCGCTGGTGAACCTGGGTTTATATCAATGCACAAGATGGTTTTTTTCTGATTTGCTTCGCTAAAACTGTATGCCAACGGACTTCCGCAATACATAATCGGACAAGGTTTTTTGTCTACAGTTTGCTTGCGGTGAAGATGGCCAAGTGCAATGTAATCTAGTCCTTTGGGAAAATTGTGACTAAAAACTACTTGTGCGCCGCCAATATTAATGGGTTTCATCTCTTCTAAATCCTCTTCGGGCATTATTCCGCCTTCTTTTCCAACATATAAGTGTGCTGCCAGAATATTAACTCCTTTTTTGTCTAAATACAAATCCGAAATTTTCTGCCACTGAGTTTGCAATGTTTCCCTCATCGTTGCATCCGGATCTTCGCTGCCCATGTAAGTTTTCATCCGATATTCGTTGGCGTATGGAACGGTCACTATTCTTAGCGGAGTAGGAGAGGAGAGAGAAATAACTTCCAAAAAACCTTGGTCTGTTTGGGCGACTTTTATGCCCGTTTCCAATTCAAACGGTGTTATTTTGCTGTTAGGATAACCCACGAATACAATTCCACATTCGCGTGCAAGCGAGTCGGGTGATTCGATGCGCTCGGGAGAGTCGTGGTTTCCAGCAATGGCAATTACCGGACGAGTGGCGTTGTTGGTCAGTCTTTTTAAGGTTTTGTACAAAAGTTCTTGCGCTTCGATGGGCGGATTGAAGGTGTCGTATAAATCTCCAGAAACAATAATTGCATCTGCTTTATGTTCGTCACAAAGATTGCAAATTTCGTCCAACACGATTTTCTGTTCTTCGATGCGCGCAATATTGTTGAGCGATTTGCCCAAATGCCAATCGGAGGTGTGAATGATTCTCATCTATAAAAAAAATTAATTTGTGGGGACTCTAAATATTAGTTTTATTTCGCCAATCAATCCATCTTTTAGAACATTTGTGTTGAGCTGTTGCCTATTGTCTCCAAACGTGGCAATCATTTTTGCTCCAATTTTGTCGGAGAGATTAAATAGATCATATTTCCGTCCGATAGTATGTCCTATTTTTGCTTGAAAAACTAGATTTTTGGTCAGGTAAACATCGCCAAAGGCAGAGATTTCTTGAGTGTTTTTCTGAATATATTGTCGCTGCTTGTCGTAAAGATAAGAAGTGGTATTTGCGTTGAAAAATATTCCCGACGAAAATCGTTCAGAGATTCTGTATTCGGCAGTGGCTGTAATTGGTAGATTTCCGAAAATACGTAATTTTTCATTTACCTTCCAATCCAACCCAATGATGGGGACAATGAGAGGTCCGAAAAACTCCTGATTGTAATAACACCCATATTTTATCTTGAAATTATCGCTGTGTTTTACGGTGAAAACCACCAAGCCACCCATTTGAAAATTCCGATCGGTTAGGTGTGCAAAATCACTGCTTATTTTTGGCAATAGCACTGTGGTGAGATTATATCTACCAAAGTTAGCAATATAGCCAAGTTGCAGGGTGAGTGCCGTAAAACTTGTTCCGCCAGGCAAAGAGTCGCCACTGAACGATAGGTGGTTTTCGGAAAATCCGATGAGCGCATAATCTGATTTGTTCACCTTAATGGGGGCTTTTGCCCCAAAATTCTGATCGATGATGTTAACTTTTGAATTCCCAGTTTTAAACCCATTAGAAGGGGAATACTGAATGCCAACAGATATAATATCGGTGTATTGTTGCCCATTTACAGAAACGATTAAGAGCAAT
Organism: Bacteroidales bacterium; assembly: GCA_038240835.1. Classification (GTDB taxonomy): domain Bacteria; phylum Bacteroidota; class Bacteroidia; order Bacteroidales; family WCHB1-69; genus JBAXTE01. The sequence continues at coordinate 18,939 of JBBRGJ010000042.1, forward strand.
AATAAGGCTGTGAAAAAATGTTTTTTCATCGGTACAAATGGATTGATTGTTACAACAAATATATGACATTTTTTTTTAAGTAGAAAACAATTGCCTTAAAACGAATATTTGTTTTTCGAAAAATGGATAACTCTTCTACTTCGAAGAAACTGTTTTAGTATTTGTATTTACAGCCTCGAAGTGTATGGATGCAAATATTTTGAAGTGATTCAATAGTAGAATGGAATGTATTACGACCACAGAGTGGGTCGAATGAAATTGAATTATGACCCCGGAGCGGGTCGAATGTAATGTATTACGACCCCGGAGTGGGTCGAATGTCAATAACCCTTAGCAACGCTAAGGGTTATTGAACGAATCATTAATCTGAGATTTTGGCGCTAAATTTGCCTTTTTTGCAAATTTTGTGACAAAATCCTTCACGATGGATTTCCCGAATGAGCAAAACCTAGAACAAAAAAAAGTCTGCCGAAGCATACTTTTTTGATAAAATTGAAAATCAATCTACTTCGAAGAAATTATTTCAGTATTTGTATTACGACCCCGAAGTGAGTCGACTGTAATGTATTACGACCCCGGAGTGGGTCGAATGTCAATAACCCTTAGCAACGCTAAGGGTTATGAACGAATCATTAATCTGAGATTTTGGCGCTAAATTTGCCTTTTTTGCAAATTTTGTGACAAAATCCTTCCCGATGGATTTCCCGAATGAGCAAAACCTAGAACAAAAAAAAAGTCTGCCGAAGCAGACTTTTAAAGTAAAGGGAATTTATATTGAGGGATTAGTGTCCGCCGTTGCGAATAAAGCGATTTAGCTCGTCGGTGCTTGAAGAAAAGTTAAAAGCGCCGTTTACTAAGAAGTAGTTTCCTTTGTCGATTGTGCGACTGTATGCAAATTTAGCAACTTCTAATTTCGAACTTTCGAAAGAGTATAGTTTTACTAATTCTAACACTTGTTTCGAGTAAACTCGGTTGTCCATCAATGCAGTTTTGGCAACATCTATTTTCGAACTGTCAAACGAAGTGTTTCGAATGGTTGAAAGTAACATTCCAAATTCATAATCACGCATTGCACCGTCGTTGTTATATCCGCCATTGTTTCCGTATCCATTGTTTCCATAATTACCACCTACGTAATCGTCGTTTCCGTAATTGTTGTTTCCATAATTTCCGCCGTTGTTTCCGCCGTTATTTCCGTAATATCCACCATTTCCACCGTAGTTTCCACCATTATTGCCATAATTTCCGCCATTGCCACCATGGTTTCCACCATTGTTTCCGTAGTTTCCACCATTATTTCCGCTCATCGAAACTTCTCGAGTAATTTTAAAACCACCATTTTTCGAAATTACAGCATCTATTATTTTATTTCCAGGAATGTAAACTCTGCCCGAAAAAATGAGTCTGTTGTAATTGTTCCCATTGGTAAATTCGTAGGAAGTAATGTTGTGAAATCCTTGGCTGATATTCCGGATATTATATGAGGTAGCATTTTTATATACTTCGTTGTCAATTGTAAATTTAAATTTTTTGTAGTTGTTCAACCGTACATTGATTTCGGATGCACTTGCAGTTGACAAAATTGCCATTATTGAAAAAATGGCTGCTGCAGAAATGGTTCTAATTGCTTTCATCGTTATTTCCCCCTATCATTAAATTATAGATTGCCCGCAATTAAGCAATCACTATGCCAAAAGATTTAAGAAAAGAAATGGAAACTCAGAATTGAATTTCCATTTCTTTGTCTGAATGCTAATTTATAAAAGTTTAAAAATTAGTCTTTTTTGAAATATTTTGTTTTTACAAAGTATCCTATGTACATCAAAATCAATAAACTAACAAGGATAGATCCCCATAAAGCTACTTTTCGAGCAGTGAGCCAAGGTTGGGGGATGAACTTAAATTCTATCACATGTTTCCCTTGAGGGACAATCATCGCTCTTAGGATATAGTTTACTCTAAAGTTTTCTGCTTTTTGCCCATCAACGGTCACATGCCAATATCTTGGATAGTAGATTTCGGAGAAGACTGCAAATTCAACTTTTTTAGCATCTGCTTCATATTTTAGATAATCTGGTTTGTATTCAACCAATTTAATGGTAGAAGTTGAATCGTGACCCATTTGCCAGCTTTTTACCATCGGCGCAAACTCTTTATTGATAATTGCAGTAGTTGCAGGTTCAAATTTGCTAATTGCATCCATTTCAGCATCTGCATTTTGAACTGTTTTTAGGGTGTCGATAAACCAAGCATTGCCCAAGGCAGCCACATTTCGTTGCACTTGACTTCCACCACCTTGCTCTTGGGAAGGGGCTATGAAGTACTTCGTGTTCAACATATTCAATACTTTGGTGTTTATCCCTTTGCTAAATTGATTATCGATAATCTCTTGATATCTTCTTAGTTTAGCCCCATGATATCCCCCAATTGATTTGTGGAAATAGGAAGTGTGCGAATCGCTAAATGGATTTCCAGAAGCATTGAAAACTCGGTAGCTGAGGTCGGTATCTTGTTTGATGGTCATATCAATTTCAGATTCCATGGTATTGCTAGCTATTGCTTGTTTTGATTTAAAATCACTGGCATTCAAATAGCGAGTATCCACCAACCACATGTCTAACACAATAGCGCCAGCGATGATCGAAATAGCGATGGTTTTAGTTAGTTTTGATTTTAAATATAACCACATTGCCCCAAAAGCAACGAGGATAAAAAAGATAGTGCGCAGTGCATCCATTCGGAACATGCTCGCACGATCGGCAACTAATGCATCTACAAACCATTGAGCTCCTTTGCTTGAATACTGGGCGTCTCCATGCGCTTCATACGTAAAGATAGAACCGCCAATTAGTAAGAAAATTAATGCAACTCCTGCAGTAGAAGCCAACGCAATCAGCATCGATTTTTGGATTTTATTTTTGTCGATTTTCTCTTCAAAAAATGCTTTTAGCGCCATTAATGCCAATAAAACTAATGCAAATGAAGGGATTACAAGCGACATGCTCACCGTTCGAAACTTGTTGTAACCCGGTAAGTAGTGGAATAAGAAATCGTTGATAATTAGGGAGTTTTTTCCCCATGCCATCACAATTCCCAATATTGCGACCGATAATAGCCACCATTTGGGTCTTCCAGGAACGATCATCAGTCCAAGTATAAATAGGAAACAGATGATTGCACCAGCATATACAGGTCCGGAGGTAAATGGTTGCTCTCCCCAATAGGTAGGAGCTGATTTTGCATACTCTTTGGCTTGTTGCGCAGGAAATCCATTGTTTTTAAACGCTTGGTATAAGTTTGAATTATCTCCAAGTTCGCTGTTTGATGAGCCTCCATTAAAGTTTGGAATCAATAAAGTGAACGTTTCCATCTTTCCATAACTCCACATAAATGCATAATCTTTGTCCAATCCACCCGTGGTGTTTGAAGAGGCATTTGTGAGTTCAGATTTGCTTCGTGTACTCTCTTTCCCATAATCGTAGGTGTAAAAAATGTCGTAGATGTTGGGAATAATTGCCAATATTGTTGCAATGATAATGATGCCTGTGGCTTTTGCAAATCGAGGCAATGCTTTTTCTTTAATGCTGTAAATGAATTCAGTAAGCACAAATACACCCATGGTTAACGCAATGTAATAAGTGATTTGAATGTGATTCTGAGCCAAGTTCATTCCCAATCCTATGGCTGTCAGTAACAACCCAAATAAATACTTTCCTCTATACGTCTGCATAAACCCTGCGACGACCAGCGGCATGATTGCAATTGCATAAGCTTTGGTAATGTGACCAGCCTCGATGATGATTAAATTATACGATCCGTAGGCATAGGCAAAAGCCCCAATAGCGGCTAAAACATGACTAAATCCGAGGGTGGTTAATAGAATATAAAAACAGATTAATGCCATTAAAATAATTGCATAGGTAAAGTATGGTAATGGATGTTGGATTGTTTGACCAATGTAAAAATACACATTGGGTGCAATTGGTCCATATATAGAATATGCAGGCATTCCGCCAAACATAGAGTTGGTCCAATATGCATATTCTCCAGTCTGTTTTTGATAATCTTTAAGTTCTTTCGACATGCCATCGTTTGTAACAACGTCACCTTGAACAAGTCCTTTTCCCTCGAGAACAGGATAGAAATAGACTAATGTGATAAGCATAAAAACAGCGATTACCAATGCGTGAAGCAGGGTGTTTTTGCCAAATATTTTCTTCATTGATTTATTTTTGATTTGTTTATTTTTGATTTATATCATCTTCATCTTCTACAATCTCTTCGTATGGAGTATATTCTGGATCTGAAATGGTTTTACCACGCGATGGATAATTTATTTTTATTTTGTTGGCAGATTGCGAAGGAGTCGCCCCAGGTCTTTGTTGTCCTTCAAATTGCTTCTTTACGTTATTGATATATCGTTTGATTAGATATGGAAATACATACCTGGATGATAGTCGAATAATCAGAAAAATAATAAATATAACAATTAGTGTAGTCATGAGTAAAAAATTATTCCGCTAAATTATAAAAAAAAAGGATATCTATTGCAGATATGGTTTAAGAATTATCGTTTAAAGATGAAAATATTCTTTAAAAACAATAGATCTTTAAATCGGAGAAATTAACACTATTCGTTTTTTGAAAAATTATGTTAAATATCAGCGAAAGAAGTTTTGATATTTTAAATAGATTGATGGATTAATTTGTTTAAATTGGTTCTACTACCATTTGAGTGGAAAAGATCACATATATCAAATTGTTATTTCAAAATTGTCATGCTGTCACGATAGCTATCGTGATAATCGAAGTATTACAGTGAAAGCCTTTTGAATGCCCTTCGATAAACTCAGGTGCGCCACGAGGCGTGTGTATCTATATAAATTAAATACCTAATTGTATGAAAGTTACAATCAACCCAATTTGTCGTTCAGGTTGAAGTCGTTGTGATAGTATGCAAGGAAACGAACATGCTAAAGCTCACAAT